>JAOPUS010000433.1 GCA_025963345.1 Blastococcus sp.
CGGCGCTGTTCGGCGCGCCGATGACCACCTACACGGCGGTGCTCCTGGCGAACACAGCCGTGCCGTCATGGCACGCGTTCCGCGAGAAGCTGCCGTTCGTCTTCGCCGGCTCCGCGATGGCCGCCGGCGGCGGGATCTGCATGGTCTTCACGCCCGTGGACGAAGCCGGACCGGCGCGGAAGATGGCAGTGACCGGAGCGGCCATCGAACTGGCCATGGTGCACCAGGTCGAGAACGACGACAGCATCGTGTCGGAGCCGTATCACCTGGGCCGGGCCGGCAAGCTCATGCAGGCGGCCAAGACGTGCACGGCAGCGGGGGCCGCGCTGACCCTGGTGGCCGGGCGCACGCGGCTCGGCGCGGTTGCGTCAGGAACGCTATTGGCGGCCGGTTCGCTGCTCACCCGGTTCGGCGTCTTCGACGCCGGCATGGCCAGCGCCAAGGACCCCAAGTACACGGTCGTCCCGCAGCGGGAGCGGATGGCGGCACGAGAGGCCGAGGCCCGCTCCGTCACCCGCTGAGTGATGGCGACGGCCGCTCCGCCCGGGCGCGCTCCTGCGGGTGCCGCGAGGGCTGCCGCCAGAGCCGACGTCCTCCTTCAGTCTCCCGGGGGCCGAGCCGTGGCGCCGGTGCGGAGCAGGCGCTTGGCGTGCGTGACGATGGCGCGCCCGGCCGTGGTGCGGCGGGCCAATTCGTAGGTCAGGCGCAAGGCCGCCGGGCGGATCAGCTCCACCGGTGCCGGGTAGTGGCACAGCTGCCCGCCGAAGCGCGCCTTGTAACGGTCGGGACCGGGTAGCGCGTCGAAGTTCCGGAGGTCTCTGGACAGCAGCAGGGGGAGCGACTGGTCACGCACGCCGCCGAAGTCATACCAGCGATAGCCGTTCGCCTTGGCCCATCGGATGGCGGTCCAGTCGACCGCCGCCGGCACGTTGAGCCGCCGCGCTTCCTCGGAGGGGGAGAAGCCGACGAACCGTCCCCTCAGTACCCCCCCGCACCCGGTGAGGAGAAGCATCGCCACGGGGCGGCCGGCGGCCTCGCCGATGAAGCCGACGAGGTGTCCGGACCCGGCCAGTTCCCGGTGCATGACGGCCAAATACGCGGTACCGAAGAGAGGAGTCGAGCCCTGACGCCAGCTCGTCGCGGCCAAGAGTTCGGCGAGCAGCGGAAGGTCCTCGGCGGTGCTCGGGCGGACGGCGACTCCGTGTGACTCCCAGCGGTTCGTCCACTGACGGAGGCTCTTGCTCAAGTTCCGGCGCAGCTCGTCCTCGTCGACGCTGAGATCCAAGCGCAGGGACGCCGTCGGCGCGATGCCGGCGTCCGAGGGCCGGAAACCCCGGCGCAGGAGGGCCTCGGACGTGTGCGTCGCGCCGTCGGGCGGTTGTACGAAGAAGAGGCGAAATCGCGTGCGACCGAGGTGGGCGATGGCGTCGGCGAGGGTGTCATGGGCCGACGCGGGCTCGCCGACGACCGGCGACACGAGCGGGCCGTTCGACAGGTAGGCGACCGGGCCGAGCCCGGCCACCTGTCGCATCAGGATCTGCGCTCCTCCGGCCAGGTGGTCGCCCTTCTCGACGAAGACGTAGAGGGGGTGGTAGCCGGCCTGCTCTCGCAGTCGGGCCCAAGCCGACAGCTGGGTCACGTCCGAGAGCGGCACCGACCGGACGAGCTCGTCCCAGGCCCGCAACCGGTCCGGACCCGGTGCGTCTTCCACCCGACCGACGAGCCGGGTGCCGCCGGTCGGTTCCGGCAGCGCAGTGCCGGCCCGGCAACCGGTCGGCCCAGCGAGCGTGGTCGAGCGCGGTGTCGCGGACCGTATCGCCCGTGTCTTCGCGCGTCGTGCGCCCAACGATTCCTCCGGACAATTCTGGGGGCTTCGTGGCATGCGCCGACGTCGTGCCGGAGAACAGCGCGACGAAAGAGCACGGGCAATGAATCCTTTTCGTCATCCCCTCGCGTCGGGGTGAGGGGATGACAGTGTCCCGCGACGGCCACCGGGTCAACACGAACGAGGGCGGACTGAAAAAAATGGCTACCTCGGTAGTCTCACGTGTGCATTCAGTTGCGTTATGACAGAACTGAGGAGGAAAGCCGCTACGACGCCAGTTCGAACGGGGGTGGATCGGTGTGCCGTCTCACCCGAGAGCCGAGAGCACGGATCAGATCGTCGAGGACGATCCGGTCTGCGGCCCGGTGCAGCGCCAGTCCTCGATCATCGAGTTCTCTGCCGAGTTCCGACTGGTGACCGTCGACGGTCTCGCCGAGTTGTGGGGACCGGCTGGCGAGAACGGGGAGCCGGCCGGCGAAGAGCGCGACCAGTGACGAGCCGGTCCCCGCGTGGCTCACCACGATGTCGGCCTCGGCGACCGCGGCTCGTAGTCGTGCCGCCGGCAGGAAGGGATGCGCGGCGATCGGCAGGTGGCCGGTCGGGGTGCTTCCCGTCTGCCACAGCACCTCGACGGGGCACCCGGTCGCGGTCGACAGCTCGCCGTCCGCGGCGAGCAGCGGGACCAGACGTTCGATCAACCGGGAGAAGCCGAACTCCGGGGCGACGCCGACCGTGACAACGACCCGGATGGGTCCGACGTCGCTGGTCCTGGGGGCGGCCTCCGCCTCGAAGCCGTCGAAGACGCTGCCACGGTAGAGCCAGCGACGCCCAGCCCAGCCGCGGTACTGGGTGTAGCGCAACACGCTCGGTGTTGCCTGGAGCAGACGTCCGGTGAGGGACGGGCCGCCGACCCGTGTGGCGCTCTCGATGTAGTGGCAGGACACGCCGCGCGCGGCCAGGTAGGGCAGGTAGCCCAGGGCGATGCCGGATCCCGTGGAGATCACCCGGGTGACGCCCCGCTCGCGCCACAGCCGGTGCGCGGTGGGCACGCAGCGGGCGACGTCCGCCACGCCGCGGATACCGACGTAGGGGACGAACGTCACGGCACGGTCAGCGAGCAGCGAGCGGCTCTGCTCGTTCTCGTCGGTCACCCACAGGGCTTCCCCTTCCGGAGGTACCCGCGAGGCCAGGAAATCCAGTTGCTGCAGGTGGCCTCCGGTCGTGGCGACGAAGAGGGTGGTCATCGGACCGGCTCAGCATTCATGGACCTCTCCCTTGTCATCGCCCAGGCGCGGCGAAGGACCGGTCACAGGTGCGGCCGGCCATCACCTCGTCGCCGCGCTCCGCGGCTCGGTCGATCAATAGCTCCGCGTCGTCGACCGAGGTGGTGAGCGGCTTCTCGAGAACGCACGTGCAGGCCGGCGTCGATCGCCTGCAGGCCGATGCTGAGGGCTGCCCGGCGGGGTGGCGATGACGACCGCGACACGCGCACGCCGGGAATGCTGCTCGGCACTCGGGCGTGTTTCGACCCCCAGTAGCCATGACCGACGACAGCAACGCTTGTCCGTAGTGGTGGCCCCGCAAAGTGACCCCCTTGGATCAAGGCATGCGGCCCTTTCGTCGGCACGTGGGGAAGGCTCGACGCGCATCGCATTCAGGGCCCGACGGCATTCCCGTCGAGCCGTAGTGGTCGACGAGGGATGACCCGCCATCACCCTGCGCCACCTGGTGTGGGCACATTGGCTTGCCGGTCAGGATGCGTCAACCCCCTCAGGGGACGGCTAATGACTTCCTTCGAAAAAGGGAAGTCCGTCCGCAGTCACTGCCCGTAGCTGCGTCATTAATTGATCTTGCGAAGCAGGCCGGAATGGGTTGCACATCGGTCGGCCCCCGGGGAACGTTCCGCGGGTACTCGGCGGAGGGCGCGGTGGTAAGGGCTGGGCGGCCCGCGCCGCGGTGCGGGGTGGGCGCGACCAGAGGCAGCCTTGCGACAAGGTCCCAGACGGAGGACTCATGGATGCGGTACGGACGACGAGATCAATCCCTGCGGGTGACCTCGCCCGCTGCGTACCTCACGGGCCGGCCCTGTCCCCCTGTGCGCCTGAGCCGGACGGGGAGACTCGGGGAGGCGGATCTCCGCGCTTCGCTGGAAGAGCGTCATGAGAGGCGCTGTTTTCAACAAGGTCATCAAGCCGCCCTACGTCTGGACCCGTGCTGCGCTCGGGAACGCGCTGTTCGATGCGCGCTATGGGATCGATACGCACGGTGCCGTGGAGCTCTCCGATCTTGGCATTGCGGCCGCGGACCGGCAGGACTACATGCCGGCTGGCCTGCACACGCTCCGACGGATCCTTCCCCGGCGAAACGTGCGGTGCGACGACGTATTCGTCGACTTCGGCTCGGGCAAGGGCAGAACCGTTCTCCAGGCCGCCATGCAGTACCCCTTCCGCCGGGTCTATGGCGTAGAGCTCTCTCCGGACCTACATGCAGTCGCGGAACGAAACCTTCGTCTCGTCTCGCGCCGGTTGCGCTGCGGAGACGTCCGACTTGTGTGCTGTGACGCGCTCGACTTCGAGATTCCGGACGACGTCACGGTGGCCTCGTTCCACAACCCCTTCGGGGGCGAGACCTTCCAGGCGGTGATCCGCCGCGTGCTCGACTCGCTCGACCGGGCACCTCGTCGGCTCCGGGTCATCTACGTCAATCCAGTGGAGGAATCGGTGTTGCTGCGGACCGGTCGGTTCCGGCTGGTCAGGCAGTTGCGCGGCTGGCGGCCGGGCAAGGAGTGGTCGCGGTCCAACTCCACCCGTCTCTACGAGGCGACGTGATCTCCGAGAGAGCTGGTGGTCGGTGAACGCCCATGCCGGCCAGGAACGGGAACCCTGTGGCCGGACATGTTCGGTCAGTCGTCTCTGCTCAGCGCGCGATGTTGCGGATGGGCGGGGGACTCATGGGGGACACGAGCTGGGGGTAGCCGATGGAGCTCCCTGAGGTGTGGACCGCGTTCCGTGCGGGATGGTGGCTGCTGGTGGTCAGTCTGCTGCTCGGTGCCGGTGTGGCTTTCGGGGTCAGCCATGTGCAGACGCCGCTCTACCAGTCCTCGACGCAGATGTTCGTGTCGGCGACCTCGTCGAGGACTGCCAGCGACGCGTTGGACGGCAGCCAGCTCGCGCAGCAGCGGGTCAGCTCCTACGCGGCGCTGATCACCGGGCCTGATCTTGCCGCCCGGGTGATCGACCGGCTGGGGCTTTCGATGACCCCGCACGAGCTGAGCCAGGAGATCACCGCCACCGTGGCTTCCGGCACGGTTCTCATCGACATCGTCGTCACCGATCCGTCGGCGCAGCGTGCGCAGCAGATAGCGGATGCGGTCGGTAAAGATTTCCCCGCGATCATCGCCCGACTGGAGACGTCGCCCGGAGGTGGCACCTCCCCGGTGAAGGCCACCGTGACGTATCCCCCGACCCTTCCTGATGCGCCGAGCTCACCGAAGATCCTTCGCAACCTTGCCATCGGCGGGGCCCTCGGCCTGCTGCTGGGCGTCGGCGTCGCATTCGTACGTTCCGTGCTCGACCGCACCATCAAGAGTTCGAGGGACGTCGCGGAGGTAGTGAAGGCTCCAGTCGTCGGGCTGCTCATGCGCGACAAGCAGTTGGCCGGGCAGCATCTGGCCGGCGTCGGCAGCCGTGCCGAGGATTTTCGCAGGTTGCGCATCAACCTGAAGCACCTCGGCGGCGGCCAGACGCCCTCGGTGCTGATGATCACCAGCGCCGGTCGTGCCGAGGGAAAGACCACGGTGGCGATCAACCTCGGCATCGCACTCGCCGAGGCCGGCCGCAGAGTCACCATCGTCGAGGCTGACCTGCGCTGGCCGGCGATCGCAGCTCGCCTGGGGATGGACGACAAGGTCGGGCTGGCCCAGGTCCTCGCCGACAGGGTTACGGTGGATGACGCCGTGCAGCGCTACGGGGCGGATGATCTGTCGATCATCCCGGCCGGCCCCATACCGCCCAATCCGGGCGAGCTGGTGGCCTCGGGGAGCATGCCGGCCCTGCTCGAAAAGCTCCGTGAGCGAAATGACGTCGTGATCGTCGATGCGCCGGCGCTGCTCCCGGTGGCAGATTCATCGGAACTGGCGGCACACGTCGACGGGGTCCTGCTCTCGGTGCGGTACGGGGTGACCCGGACGGAGTTGCTCGGGCGGGCGGTCGCCGCGCTGGAGCGTGTCGGCGTGACGACGCTGGGCGTGGTCCTCAATGTCGTGCCGCCCGGGGCCGAGTCGGCCGCGGCGCTCGGCCTCGGGCGCGTTACCGGCCTTCGCGGGCAGCGAGAACGACTCGCCGGCCTCGGCAGCCTTCTGGGACGTGCCTTCTCCCGAGCCCCTGAGGCATCGGCCCGTTCCGGGGCGGCATGGTCGTCGGCGGAGAAGCGTTCATCGGACTCACTGCCGTGATGACGACGGAGCTGCCGCCCCACTCTCCCGCCCGGGGGGTACGCCCCGCGGCAGGCCGCCTTGAGCGCGTGCCGCGGGGCAGACCGCCGTCACAGGGCCGGCTCGCCTGACCTGGGAGACAAGTGCGCATGCCGAGAGGATCGACGTGGCTGACCGTGGGCGCCCTGGGCGCGACGGCACTGCTCGCCGGCGTGGCACGGTTCCATCCCGTCGTCGCGATCGTCGCGGCGGCGGGCGTCCTCCTGGCTGCGGTGCTGCCGGCGCGCCCCGAGGTCGGATTCGCGCTGCTGCTGCTGGGCGTGGCGGTCTCCAATAGTGACGAGCGGCCGCTGGCGGACCTGTCGCAGGTGCTCAAGGTCTTCTCCCTCGCCTATTGCGCGCTGTCGGCCATGCGGTTCGGCCTCCGAATGCGCTTCGCGGCGCCGATCGGCGCCTACGTTCTTCTCCTCGGCACGACCGTTCTCTTCGGGACAGCGCCGGAGTCCTACTCGATGTCGAAGGCTCTCGCCGCGCTGCTGGGTTTCATCGGTTACTGGATACCGCTCGTCGTACGGTGGCCCGTGGCGTGGGGGCGCCGGATACTGCGGATGGTCCTTGTGCTCCCCGTGGTCAACGCGGTCTATGCACTGCTCCTGTTCGCGCTGCCGCCCCATCGGCCGCCGTGGTGGGAGAACGGCACGGCGGCCGTCGGGCGCTGGGCGGGTGCGACGATCCCGCCGCATGCGGCCTTCCTCTGCCTTGCGGCGCTGATGGCGGCGTATGTCCTGGTGCAGCGTGGCGAGCGGCGTGTGCTGGGGTGGGCTGCGGTCTCCTACCTCCTGCTGCTGGCGACACTCACTCGCGGTTCCATCCTCGGCGGTTCGATCGTCCTGCTGGCGATCGTCGTTGTCCGACGGCAGGAGTCGACCCGCCACGCCGAGCGGATGATGGCCGGGGTGGCCGTCGCCGGGGTGATCGCTCTGGCCGGCTACGGCGCCTTCGTGTTGCGGGTAGGCAACGGCACGGGCGCCCCCGCCGATTCGGGCCGAACCGAGGCCTGGTCATTCCTGCTGGCCCATCGCACCGATGACTGGTTCGGCAGTGGGCTCAACAGCATTCCCAGCCTGGTGTCCGGCTCGCAGTTCGAGGACCACTTCAAGGCCGCCCACAACGAATACCTGCGCGCGCTCGTCGAGTACGGAACCGTCGGCACGGTTCTGCTGGTCGTGGCCGTGGCACTGACCGCGGTCGCCACCGTCCGCGCGGCCCGGGTGGTCCAGCACGTACGGATCGGCGTGGTGTGGGTCGCCGTCGCGCTCGTGGCCGTCTTCGACAACCCGTTGTCCGTCCCGGTCTTCATGCTGCCGTTCGCGACGGTGATCGCGATGAGTGTTGCGGGGGAGCCGCCTGGGATGCGGCGGCCGGGGGTGACGTCCCCCGCGGTGGAGGCGCGGGCATGACGATGGTGCGGCGGCCCCCCACGGCGGGTGCCCTGGGGCTGGCACTGACGGTTGCCGCCGCGGGCGTGATGCTGGTCCTCAACCTGGCTACGGGGATCCTCACCGCCCGACTGCTTGCTCCGCACGACCGCGGCAGCCTGGCGGCCGTGATCGCGTGGATCACGGTCGTGAGCGGAGTCTCGGCGCTCGGGACCCGCGAGGGATTCATCGTCGGCGCCGCGCGGAATGCCCAGGCTCTGCCGACTTCACTGCGCTCAGCCGTGCCGACCACGGTCGGCCTCGGCCTGGTCGGTTGCCTGGTCGCAGAGGCGGTAGCACTCATCATCATCCGGCCGGGTGACCTGCACACCGCCGTCTCGGCTTTCCTGCCGGTGACCGTCCTTGTGATGACCACGGAGGTGCTCATCGGGATCGGCGCGGTCGCCGGCCGGGTCTGGTCGGTGCTGGCCGCGCGGGTCGTGATGCCGCTCAGCTACTGCGCGGGACTGTTGCTGCTGGCCGCCGTGCGGCCGCAACCGTCGGTGACGGATGTACTGCTGGTCAATCTCGCTGCCACCGTCGTCGCGATGGCGTTCCCCGCCCTGCGCGTCGCGGATCTGCGGCGAACCGGCCGTTTCGACCGGGACGTCGTCCGCTCGGCCCTGCGCTTCGGAGTGCGCGCGCAGGGACTCACGATTGCCAACGTCCTCAACGCGCGACTCGACCTTCTCGTGCTCCCACTGCTGGTGCCGCTGGCACAGGTCGGCTTCTACGCGGTGGCCACGAGCGTGTCGACGGTGGTCGTGGTGCTGTTCGGCCGGCTCGGTGACCTGCTACTGCCGCGTCTGGCCGCGAAAGCGGAGGACCGACGGCGAGCCGTCGCCGGGACGCTCGCCGCGGTGCTGCTCAGTGCGACGGTTCTGGCGGTGGCGTTGTTCCTCCTGGCTCCTGTACTCGTTCCCCGTCTCTACGGCGCGGAGTACGCCGCAGCGGTGCCCTACATCCGCATCCTCCTGCCGGGCACCGTCATGTGGGCGATGGGCGCGGTGGCGGTCAATGCGCTGCAGGCTGCGGGGCGCCCGGGGGCGGCGAGCGCAGCGGAGATCTGCGGGCTCGCGATCACCGTGCCGGGCCTCCTGCTGCTCGTGCCTCGCTGGGGGGTGACCGGTGCCTGCGTCACGTCGGTGGGCGCGTACGCGGTTGCGGGGCTCACCGCTGCCGCTCTCTATTTCGGCACTGCACGCCAGAGGTCGTCTCCAGGGGAGAACGCATGAGGACACATGACCGGCCCGACCTCTCGATCATCATCTGCACTCGTAATCGGTCCCGATCCGTCTTGGCCTGCCTCGAGGAACTCGCGCGCTCGGACATCCGGTGCTCGGGCACGCAGACGGTCGTGGTCGACAACGCCTCCACCGATGACACTGCGGCGGTCGTCTCGGACTGGTCCGCGTCCGTATCCGACCTCGACGTGACGGTGGTCCACGAGCCGCGGGTCGGTCTGAGCTTCGCGCGCAACGCGGGCATGCGGGCGGCCTCCGGCGAGGCCCTGTTCTTCACCGACGACGACTGCCGGGTCCCGCGTGATCTGGTCGCGACCCTCCGGCGCGTCCTCGCCACCCCCGGCACGGCGATGGTCGCCGGGAACCTGCTCGAACCTGACGACTCCCATCTCCGGTCACGGCGTGGCCGAGCCCGCGTGATGCAACCCGGATCGGTGCTGCGCGCAGGGGACGCGCTCGGTGCGTGCATGGCCTTCCGCCGCGAGGTGATCGAGACCATCGGACAATTCGACGAGGCGTTCGGCGCGGGCGCCCGATGGCGGTGCGAGGACGCCGACTACATGCAGCGAGGGCTGCGGGCGGGCTTCGCTCTCACCATCACACCCGAGCTGTACGTTCGGCACCGACACGATCGCCTGGACCCGGCCAGCGCTCGTGCGGCGGTGCTGGACAACGACTACGCCCGCGGCGCCTACCACGCCAAGCATGGTCTCTGGGACCTGAGGCACTTGTGGCTGTTGCTGTACCTCAGCGCCCGGATCGGCCCGCGCGAGCCTCGGCGTGCGATGCGGCAATTGCGCGGTGCCGCCGACTACTGGGCCTATCGAGCGAGCCTGCGCGGCCACCGGGAGTCCGGGATGGCCATCGCCTGGACGTCACGGCCGGCCCGCAGCCGAGACCTCGCCCGAGTCCTCGGCTACCGCAGCGCTGTGGTCCGGCGACCGCCATGGCTCCCCGTGCCGGCGGTTCCGGTGTTCTATCTGTGCGCTGCCGTTCGGTCAGGGGCCGCGCTGCTTCGCCAGCGGCCCGGCGCGGTACTCGTCCAGCATCCACCCATCGTGCCGGCCGTGATGGTCATGCTGTATGCGCGCGCCCGCGGCATCCCGTACTTCGTCGACGGGCATCCATCGAGCTTCGGGCTCAAGAACGACCGGCTCCACCGGTTTCTGCTGCCGGTGACACGGAAGATCTCGGAGAGGGCGGTGGCCACCCTGGTCACGGTCCAGGAACTGGCGGATCTCGTCGACTCGTGGGGTGGCAACGGGATCGTGTTCCACGAGCCACCTCCGGTGGCGGAGCCCACCGCTCCGCCCCCGCTCACCACACCCATGCGCGTGCTCGTCGCCTCGGTCTTCGGTCTCGACGAACCGATCGAGGAGATGCTGGCCGTCGCTGACCGGCTTCCGGACGTGCTCTTCCACGTCACCGGCCGGCCGACCGGGCGGCGCCTGGCGAACGCGGGGCCGAACGTGGTCGCCACCGGGTTGCTCTCTCTCGACGCGTACATGGACCTGCTCCGCACCTGTCACGTAGTGGTCAGTCTCTCCAAGGAGCCGCAGTCGGTGATGCGCTCGGCCTACGAGGCGGTCTTCCAGCAGCGCGTCCTCGTGACCTCGGACTGGCCAGGCCTGCGCCGGGCGCTTCCCCTGGCGGTGTTCACGGCGAACACGGCGAGGGCCGTGGAGGCGGCACTGGTCGACGTGCGCGAGGACTACGCCGCCCACGCACAGCGCGCGGTCGCGGCCGCCCAGCTCGCCCGGGAAACGTTCCGTGCACAACTGTCCGCGTTGGGACAGGGGACGCTGAACGGCTCCGCGGGAAGGCGGTGAGCAGTGTCCGTCCGAGCGTTCCTGGCGGTCCTGCGCACCGGCTGGTGGGCGCCAATCGCCGGTCTCCTGATCGGCGGGCTCGTGGCACTCATCAGCAGCTTGTTGAGCCCTCCGCTTTTCACATCACACCTGCAGCTGTTCGTCTCCGCGGCGTCCGGCTTGGACGTCTTCCGGGAAGGTGAGCTCTCCCAGGAGCGGGCCGGCTCGTACACCGAGCTGATCAGCGGGCAGGAAGTCACCCGCCGGGTCGTGGAGCGCTTAGGTCTGGACTCGTCGCCGCAGGAGCTCGAGAAGCGGATCAGCGCGGACGTGGTCCCCGGGACGTTCCTGATCGAGGTGACCGTCACGGACCGCTCGCCCCAACGGGCCCAGCGCATCGCGGCAGTCCTTGCCGAGGAACTTCGTGACCTCGTGGGGGCGCTCGAGACCGCCGATGGCGTCAGCGTGTCCCCGGTACGGCTGAGTGTGGCGCGGCAGCCGGACCTGCCTGCTGCGCCGAGTTCGCCGCAGCCCGTGCGCGACCTCGGTTACGGGCTGGCTGTCGGGCTGCTGATGGGGACGGCGCTGCTCGCCGCCCGGGCTCAGCTCGACCGGAGGGTCACCGCTCCCGAGGAGGCGGCGCTACTGGTTGGCGCCCCGGTGCTCGGGCTGCTCACCCGTGATCAGAACCTTCGGAAGAGACAACTCGTGGCCCCCGGCAGCCAGGGGGACGAGGAGTACCGACGGTTGCGTGTGCAACTGCGGTCGCTCGGATACCAGGAGACCCCGATCGTTGTCGGGATCACCAGCTCCCTCCCACGGGAGGGGACGTCGACCCTGGTGGTCAATCTGGCTCGAGCCCTGGCCGACAGCGGCCGGCGGGTGGCGATCGTCGACGGCGACCGATCCCGTCCGGCAGTGGCGAGGTACCTGGGCATGGCCGCCGTCGTCGAATCGGTGAGTGCCACCCGCGGCGGCCAGCTGCGTGTCGTTGGCCGGCCGGCCCCGCCGGAGGTGGGCGACCTCCTCGCCGGACTGCGCGCTGGATATGACCTCGTGCTCGTCGACGCACCGGCCGTGCTCTCGACGGGACACTCGACGGAGCTGGTCGCGCACGCCGACGCCGTCCTGCTCGTGGTGCGCCACGGCCGGACGGCGACGGAGGCGCTGCGCCGGGCGGCCGCCGAGCTCCGCCTGGCCGGCGTCAGGACCGCGGGGGTGGTGCTCACCTTCGCGCCTCGGACTGCCGGCGGGAGAGCCGTCAGTGCGCCTCGGCACGCGGCACACCGGGCCGGGTGAGGATGTGCCGGCGCCCGGACCGGGGTCACCTCGGCGACCGGTCTCGCCGTCTGGCCACGTTCGGTGAGTGCGCTGTCGCCGTCGGCTGCGCGCGACGCAGAGTCAGCCCTGGAGGCCCGGTAAGACTCATGAATCACGGCCGACGTGGAGATGCCACGATTACTGTCCCTGGGTCATGACGGTGAAAGGCACCGGTGCTGGTGGGATCCCGGCGCTTTCGGCAGGTCACCCTCGGTCACCGATTCTCCGCCACGGGCTGGCCCGGCGACTCCTGCCGGCGACCGTCGCCTTGCTCTTGGTTTCCGCCGCGTGCAGTGCGGGCGACGAGGGCTCAGGTTACGGCTCACGGAGTTCAGCTATGCAGCCGATCATTGCGACGGCTGCCAGCCGGTTCGGCTGGCAGCAGCGCGCCGGCGATGAGTTCGACGGCAATCGCCTGAATCTCGAGAAGTGGCGAATCTACAGCGGGCTGGGTACCAACGGCGTCGGCTTCCGCACCCCTGAGGCGGTGTCGGTGCGTAACGGTTCGCTGATCATCACCGCATCCGGAAACGAGTCCGGCGGGCTCGCGTGGTGGGCGCCGCCCGCCACCATGTATGGGCGCTGGGAGTTCCGGGCCCGTGCCGACTATGGACCCGGGTACTCCGCCGTCGTCCTGCTCTGGCCTGACTCCGAGAACTGGCCGGGGGATGGCGAGATCGACGTCATGGAGATCCCGGCTGGCGACCGGCAGTCGAACGTGATCACGCTGCACTACGGCAAGGATGACCAGCGGGTGACAGAGACCGTGGACGGCGACTTCACGCGGTGGCATACCTACGCCGTGGAATGGATGCCCGACCACATCACCGTCTTCATCGACGGCCATCAGGCCCTCACGACCAGGAACCCCGCCGTGATCCCGCGCGCCCCGATGCATCCCGCCATTCAGTTGGACGTGGGCCCGCAGGGCTACTGGGTCCCCGCTCCGGGCGTGACCACGCCCTCCCAGGTGGAAATGTGGGTCGACTGGGTGCGGATCTACCAATGAGCTCCGATCCACCGTCGATGTCCAGGGGCGCCGACTGGCATCGGTAGGTCTCGCTCGGTCATCGCGTCACCTTGACGCGAGCCCCAGGGATCGCTCCTACCCGAAGTCCCCGTTTGGCGCGGCTCACAACAGCGCGTCCGACTGTGGTCCGCCGCGTCAGGTCGTACACCTTCTGCAGAGCCGCGGGGCGGATCATCTCCACTGGTGTGGGATAGGCGAACACCTGGCCGCCGAAGCACATCTTGTACCGGTCCGCACCGGGCAGGGCGTTGACGTCCACCTTTGATCCAGAGAGCACCACCGGCACCGAACCTTGGCTCAGTCCACCGAAGTCGTACCAGAGATAGCCGCGCTGCTTGGCCCACCTGAGGGCGGTCCAGTCGATCGCTGCCGGCACGTTGAGCCGGAGCACATCCTCCGAACGGTCGAAACCGACCAGCCGCCTCTTGAGGACGCCACCGCACCCGGTGAGCACCATCATGGCCACGGGGCGGCCGGCTACCTCGCCGACGAAGCCGACCAGATCCCCCGTCGGTGCGAGCTCCTCGTACATCGTGGTCAGGTAGTCGATGCCGAAGGGAGTGAAGCCCTGGTGCTGGCTCGTCGCGGCCAGGAGGTGGGCGAGCAGCGGAAGGTCTTCTTCCGTGCTCTGGCGCACCGTGACCCCGCCGGGGTCCCACCGATTCATCTTGAGCCGTCTGCTGAGGCGTCGTCGCAGCTGGGCTTCATCGACGTTCAGGTCGAGGCGCACCGATGCCCGTGGTGCGATGCCGGCCTCGGAGTGTCGGAATCCCCGGTTCAGCAGACCTTCGGACGTGGCCTCGGCATCCGTGGGTGGCTGGACGAACAGGAGCCGAAGCCGTTCGCGCCCCAGCTGTGCAACTGCATCAACGATGGCCACCTGAAGAGCCGCCGGATTCTCCGCACTCGGCGACATGAGCGGGCCGTACGCAAGGTATCCGAGCTCTCCCAGGCCGACCACGCGGCGCACCAGGATCTGCGCTCCCCCTGCCAACCGTCCCGATTGATAGGCCAGGACGTACATCGCGCGGTATCCGGCGTGGCGACGCAGGCGCGCCCACCCCGACAACTGAGCCACGTCGGCGAGCGGCACCGACCGCACCAGCTCGTCCCATTCGCTGAGCTGGGCCGGGGGCAGGGCCTCCGAGACCTGGACGAGTGCAGGGCCGTCGCCCCCGAGGGCACGCGCCGGTGGCACGGGGTCGGTCCGCGGGCCTGCCGAGCGTTCCACCGCGGGCGGCCGCGCCGTCATCGTGCGCTTCACCAGAGCCATGGTTCGTCGAGCGTCCAACGATTCCTCCGGACATGCCTGCCGGCGTTCCCCCGGTTCGGGGCCACGGCCGGTCGATCGGAGCGTTCACCGGCATCAGCAGAAGTAGCGGTAGAGGGCGGCGCCGCCCCGCTCCGTCACGGCGTCGGGCACGGAGGGATCGGTGAGCAGCTCGGTGAGCGTGCGCAACGTCTGTTCGACGTCGGCTGAGCGCCCGGTGGGCGGTCCCCCGGCGTTGAGCGTGCGGATCCGGCCTTCGGTGCTGGCCCACTTGGCCTTGAAGGAGATGAGACCGGGCTGGTCGAGGTCCGACAGTCCCCAGTCCAGCGTTCGCAGTCCCCGGTCGTGCGCCCACTGGATCAGCTCCCAATGGAGTGCCTCGTTCGGGTACTGGCGGAGGAACTCCTTCTCGGAGGCCGAGAACTTGAGGTAGACGGTGTCCCGCCAGACGAGGTAGACCGCGCCGGCTACCACCCGGCCGTCGAGCAGCGCCAGCCCCGTTCGCAGTCCGTCGCTCGGGGCGAAGGCCGACCAGATTCGCTCCAACAGCTCGAAGGGCTGGGCAAGCATCCGGTACTTGCGCTTCCGGAGGAGCACGTGGAGGCGATGGAACTCTCGCGCTGCGTCGATCTCGCTGCTGAGGACGACCTTGACGCCGGCCCGCGCAGCGATCCCGATGTTGCGACGTGTCTCTCTCCGGAACGCCGCGTGCAGTTCGTCGAGCGGCCGGTTCAGGGGAGTCGCGTGCCAGGCGGCCTCGCCGACGGACTCGAACCGGGGGTCGCCGGTCGCCGGGGAGTTGTCCAGGCACCGCAGGGTGAACGGCAGGTCTCCGGCGAAGACATCGGCGGCGACATCGTTCCAGCGATCCACGCCGTCGACGATCGGGTCGGCCCGGTCGGAGAACGGCAGGGCCAGGCGCCGTTGCCCACGCAGATCACGCACGTCGGCCCACACGACGCCAGCGACCGGCCGGCCGGAGGTGTCGACGGTGACGCGGGCCGTGGGTTCGAAGCCGTAGGTGTCACTGACAGCGCCGATCCATGGTGGGGAGGTGAAGAGGCTGCCTCCTGGGCGGGCAGCGAGCGTGGACCACAGCGGGTCGGTGCGTGGATCGACCTGCAGCACGGCGCCGCCTGGATCTTCGCGAAGGGTCACCGTGCGCCGTCCGGGCGAAGCAGCGCGGGGATTGTCCGTAGCAAGATCGACAGGTCCCCGCTCAAGGACCGGTTCTGCACGTAGGCCAGGTCGAGCCGGAGCATGTCCAGCGTTCCCAGGGTGGTCCGCCCGCTGACCTGCCACAGCCCGGTGAGCCCGGGACGGACGCTGAAGCGGGCAGCGAACTCCGCTGGGAACATGGCCGCTTCCCACGGCAGGCAGGGGCGCGGGCCGACAAGGGTCATGTCGCCGCGCAGGATGTTGATCAGTTGGGGGAGTTCGTCGAGGCTGGTGCGCCGCAGGAAGGCGCCGGAGCGGGTGATGCGTGGGTCGTCGGGAACCTTGGTGCTCCCGTCGTACAGGGTGGTCTCGCCTCGCAGCTCCGCCTCGATCAGCCGACGGTGCAATAGATCGTCGGAGTCGACTCGCATGGACCGGAACTTGTAGAGGACGAAGGGCCGGCCGCCGAGCCCGATCCGCTCCTGCCGGAGCAGCGCCGGACCCCGGGTGTCCAGTCGCACCCACAGCGCAATGAGCAACAGGGGGACCGCTAGAACCAGCACGGCCGTCGTAGCGAGTGCGAGGTCCAGTGCCCGCACGACGGCGTGCGATGACGCGGGCCGGCGCGCCAGATCCTCGTGAGCGCCGAGCGGGGGTGCGGAAGTCCGGTGCCGGTACAACCCGTGGCCGACAGAGGTGCGCCGGATGTCCCGGTGCAGACGTGGCGGGAGCCGTCCTCCGAAGTCATCGGCGGCCGTCAGCCGCCGTCCCGCCCACAGCGACTCCGTCGCCAACGCGAGGGACACGCTCCCAGGCCAGGGCAGGCCGGAGGTGTCCCGCCGGATGAGGCGCCCTACCAGGATGACCGTCGTGGCGAGGGCGACGGCGACGCCGACGGCGGAGAGGAGAATCGCGGGGGACAACCCCTCGAGGTGGGGCTGCCCGGCCGCCAGGAACAGCACGGTGGTCGCGCACAGGCCGCTCATCGCCCGAGACTTGCGGGACGTGACAGGGCGACCCGCGCTCATGTCAGGATCGGGGGGGCGGCGGCGGAGCGCCCGTCGCTCCGCGGGTCCGGTAGGGCGACGTGGCCGGCGGGGCCCTCCCCGTGGATCGACGAGACCACGCCCGCGAGGGCGAGCGGAGCGTCGCGATGCGCGAACTCGTCCGTCGCGGCGAGCACGCGGACGATGTCCAGCCCTCGAGGGCCCGGGCATTTGGGTTCGGTGCCGGTTCGTATGCAGTCGATGAAGTGCCCGTCCTGGACGAGAAGTGGCTCCGCGAACGGGATGTAGGGCGAGACGATGTCACCGGTTCGGTAGGAGACCGGCATGGCATGCGCGGCGGTGGGGTCGTCGATCCCCTCGACGTCCACTCCGATGTCGTAGATGCGCACCCGTTCGTTGTCCGACAGGTCGTCGTAGACGGCCATCATCTTCTCGCCGACGACGGTGACCCGGCGGACCTTGTTCGGGCTCAACCAGCTGACGTGCACAAAGGCCTGCGTCCGGGCCCGCGGGAAGTCGAGGCGGAGGTAAGCCACGTCGGCGTGCCGTCCGCCGACGTTGCAGTGCGTCCACGCCGCCGCGATCGAGGGAACTTCGTCGAGGATGTAGGAGACGATCGAGATGTCGTGCGGAGCGAGGTCCCACACCACGTTCACGTCGCTCTGGTAGCGGCCGAGGCTGAGCCTGGCCGTGTCGACGTAGAGGATCCTGCCCAGAGCGCCGGACCGGACCAGTTCCCGGAGCTTCCACACGGCGGGGTTGAACTCGAACGTGTGGCCGACCATCAGATGTACGCCGCGCTCGGCCGCTCGGTCGACCAGCATCTCCGCGTCCTGGACGGACGTGGTCAGCGGCTTCTCGACGAGCACATGCAGGCCCGCGTCGATCGCCTGCATCGCGACGACCGCATGGCTGCCGGGCGGGGTGGCGACGACGACCGCGTCGAGGTCCTTCGCGGTCTCGCCCAGGCTCGCGGCGACGTGAACCGCCGGGTAGTGGGCCGCGGCCTCCCGTCGCCGGTCCGGCTGGGGGTCAATGACGGATACCTGCACGCCGGGAATGCTGCTCAGCACCCTTACGTGTTTGGAGCCCCAGTAGCCATAACCGATGACACCCACGCGTTGCAGAAGGCGGTTCCCGCCCATATGTCCCCCTTGGCTCGGGCGCATGTGCGAATACGTAGGTGTGCGCGGGGGCTCGGGTGCATGGCGCCTCGGCTCACCGCGCCGTGGGAACGACGGCATGTGGTCCGGCGCCGTCCTACCGGACCTCGTGCCGGGAAGCATTGGCCGGTCGATGACGAAGCGTCAACCCTCTGAGCCCCCTCGGAGGCGTTTACCTAGGAGAATGCGAGCAGCGGTCCCGGGATGGTTACGCCCCGTGATGGACGGCCCGCGGGTTCCGCGGTCCGCCCCCGTGGCGGCGGCGCCGGGCAGAGCACCGCAGCGCGCCCATGATCACGCTGCTCGAGCCGGGGGCGGCTGCGTCGAGGCCGGCGAAAAGCGCCGATTCTTGGCCGGGACAAGATCTTCACAGCGGGTCGCTCCGCCTATCGTCCACGCATTCTGCATGTGCGATCACCTCGCGTAGTCGGCACGAAGAGGCATTTTTATTGCCCGAGCCGGAATGGGTTGCACAACGAGAACCGGAACGGCACCGTCACTCGGGCAACAGCGGGGCGCACGTCGGAACAGCCGAGCGGTGCCCCTCGTGGAGCGTCGATGCGGTCTCCGCCAGCTTTTGACGATCCCACGGAGGACTCATGGATCCGGCACGGGACAAGGAACTCATCCGGATCGCTGTCCTCGGACACGGCTGTCGACAGTCGACGCCGAGGAACACCTGGACCCCGACCCACGGGTTCGCGTCGTGACCGGCGCCCCGATCCCGTTCCTCGATGTCCGCGGCGTCACCGAGCTCATGAGCAAGGAGCTCACCCGCGCCTGGGAATCCGTCCTCGCCCATGGCCACTTCGTGGGCGGCCCAGAGGTCGAAGCCTTCGAGATGCAGTTCGCGGCCTTCTGCGAAAGCACCCACTGCGTCGGTGTGGGCAACGGCACCGACGCACTGGAACTGATCTGCGCCGGCCTGGGGATCCGCGACGGTGACGAAGTGATCATGCCCACGAACACCTTCGTCGCCACGGCGGAGGCGGTGTGCGCGGTCCGCGCTCGTCCTCGCTTCGTCGACGTGTTGCCCGACACGCTGCAGGTCGACCCCGATGCGGTCGCTGCGGCGGTGGGCCCCCGGACCGCTGCGATCGTGGCCGTGCACATGTTCGGGCAGATGGCCGACGTCGACCGGTTGGTTTCGCTGGCGCAGCGCCACGGACTCGCCCTCATCGAGGATGCGGCACAAGCGCACGGCGCACGATTGGGTGGACGCCGGGCCGGGAGCGTGGGCGACGCCGCGGGGTTCAGTTTCTACCCGGGCAAGAACCTCGGCGCCCTCGGGGACGGAGGCGCGGTCGTCTCCGACGACGCGCCGCTGATGTCGCGCATCCGGCAGCTGGCCAATCACGGTCGGGCGGAGGCCGGGCGCTACCTGCACGACGCCCGCGGCCGGAACAGCCGGCTCGACACGCTCCACGCTGCCGTCCTGGCCGCCAAGCTGCCGTCCCTCGACGCGGACAACGACCGCAGGAGGGCGATGATGAACCGCTACCGGGAACGTCTCCCGACCGACTGCGTCGTACTGGCGGAGCACCCGCTGGGCGAGTCGGTGCACCACCTCGCGGTCGTGCAGGTCCCTGACCGTGCCTCAGCCATCAGAGCGCTGGACGCCGCCGGGATCGGGTGGGGCATGCACTACCCAGTTCCGTGCCACCGCCAGTCGGCCTTCGCCGAGTTCGCCGACGGCTCATTTCCGGTGGCGGAGCGGGCGGCCGACCGGATCCTGTCTCTCCCCATGTCACCGACGCTGACAACGGAGCAGGTCGACCGCGTCTGCGCGGTCCTGGCCTCCGCCATGTGAGGACCGGCAGTTCCGTGGGGCCACCTCCCTCGGCCCGGCCCGAGCGTCTCCGGGTCGCCGTCATCGCCTCGACCGATTCGTCCACAGGGCCATCGCTGGGGCGCTCACCGCGGCGGGCGCCGGGCTGACCGTCGTGGCCGGGCGTAAGCCGGCTCGGCGCGGTTGCGTCAGGAACGCTATTGGCGGCCGGTTCGCTGCTCACGCGGTTCGGCGTCTTCGACGCCGGCATGGCCAGCGCACGGGACCCCAAGTACACCGTGATCCCCCAGCGCGAACGCCTCGCCGCCCGACAGAACGGGCACGCTCCCACCGTCACCCGCTGACCGCCGGCGTGCCCTTCTGCACCGGCCTCCCGTTCAATGCAGCGTGCTCGTGGCGTCGACGGCCCTGGTGTCAGGCGGGTTCGGACTTGGCTTGTCCGTTGCTGCGTGAGCGGGATCGGCCATCGGGGACGGCTCGTTCCGGCAGCTCCCCGGCCTGGGGATCACCAGTGATGCGGAGCGTCAGGGACCCACCGGCGATGTCGGCCGCGACGTCCCGCAGCTTGCGGCGGTAGCGCTGGGATATCTCGCTCAGCAGGTCGAACGACTGGGACTCCGTGAGCCCCTGACGCTGCATGAGGATGCCCTTCGCCCGCTCGATGGCCCCGCGCGAGGCCATTCCCTCACGCAATTGATCGACTTCTCGGCGGAGAGCGGAGAGCTCCTCCTCGCGCCCAGATTCCACCTCCTCGTGCAGCGCGAGTCCGATCTCTTTGTGGACTTCTGACACCAGGCGTTGCAGCGGCGACATGCTGTCCTCCACGGCACGGAGCAACGACTCCACGAGCCGGAGACGGTCGCGCAGCGGGGGACGTACGACGTCGGCCATGCGGTCACTGTGGCGCATGTGCACGTGTACTTCCATACACATCCTCGCGGTTCGAAATGATTTCGTTCCGTAACTGACCGACTACTTTCCTCCGCGCGACGAAAGCCTCTTGCGAGGTCGCGGCGCGGTGCTACCTTCCCGTCGCCGGCAGAGTCCACAGCCCGTGGCACGGCCCGCGGCGAGCGGCGCTCGAGACGACGAGCGCCACGCAGAACAGCGAATTCGCCCGCGCAGGTCCTCCGGCGAGCAGGGGCGCGATGTATCGCCGCCCCCTTTGCTTCGACGTCCCAAGGCAGTTGGACCGAGCTACTCACGCTCGAGTCCGACCGCTGACTACAGAAATCAATCGAAACGTCGCATTCAATTCGTGGACAGGCGCGCGGCGGAGCTCACGCGCTCTTCTCGGCCTGCCCACATATCCCGAACAATCGGAGGTCGCTCGTGTGCGGAATTGTTGCCTGTCGAGGTCGTGAGCACGCGTCCGACTTCCTGTTGGCAGCGCTCCGGCGGCTGGAATACCGGGGGTACGACTCGGCGGGTATCGCTGTCACCGGTACCGACCGGGATGACCTGCGAGCCACCCGTGCCGTCGGCCGCGTCGCGGCGCTGGAAGCCCGGATCGCCCTCGAGCGTCCGGCCCCAGGTCTCGGGATCGGCATCGGACACACCCGATGGGCCACCCACGGCGGTGTCTCGGAGCCGAATGCCCACCCGCACCGGGACTGCAACGGCGCGATCGCGGTGGTCCACAACGGCATCATCGACAACGCTGCCGAGCTCGAGGCCGAGCTCCGGGGACGCGGGCACGTCTTCACGTCCCAGGTCGATTCAGAGGTCATCGCGCATCTCGTCGAGGAGCTGTACGCGGAGACGGGATCACTCGCGGCGGCCACCGTGCGGGTCGTCGGCCGGCTCCGCGGCACCTGGGCGCTCGCGGTGACGGCGGCGTCCGCGGCGGAGGTCGTCCTCGCCTCGCACCGCTCGCCGCTGGTGGTCGGGTCCGGCCCCGACGCCCACTTCGCGGCCAGCGACATCACTGCGCTGGCCGGGACGGTCGGCTCCGTGTGTGTCCTGCGCGATGACGACATCGTCGTACTGGGGGACCAGGTCACCTGGCTCGACCCCATGGGCCGGGAAGTTCCTCCCCGGGAGAGCGTGCGGCTCCAGTGGGCGGCCGAGGACATCGAGCAAGGCGCCTACGACGACTTCATGGAGAAGGAGATCGCGGAGCAGCCGTCGGTCGTCGGTCGGCTCCTCGAGCGCCTCCTGCCCGAGGTGCTCGACGGCGCGCTCTGGACGCAGCTGGACCTCCCCAGGCCGTCACGGCTGCGCTTCGTCGCATGCGGGACCTCGCTGCACGCTTCGCAGGTCGTCGCGCGCACGTTCGGGGCGCTGGCCGGTGTGCCGGCCGAGACCGTGGTGGCTTCCGAGTACGACGAGTTGGCGGCTTCCGGGCCGGACGAGGGTCTGCTCACCATCGCCGTCTCCCAGTCGGGCGAGACCTCCGACGTCCTGCACGCCCTCGAGGACGTCGGCGGCCCCGTCCTGGCCATCACCAATCGGCCGCACTCCTCACTCGCCCGGCGCAGCCACGCCGTGCTCGAGACCAGTGCGGGGCCGGAGATCGGGGTGGCGGCGACCAAGACGTTCACGACCCAGGTCGTCGCGGGAGCCGCCCTGGCGCTCTCGTTCGCGGCGGTGACCAAGTCCCTGGGCACAACGGCCGTCGCCCGGCACGCGCTGCGGCTCGGCAGCCTCCCGGGCCGGCTCGAGTCAGCTCACACGACGGCGTTCCCGGTGGCCATGGCGCTCGCCGAGGAGCTGGCGGAGTCCCGGACGTTCTTCTTCGTGTCCCGGGGGGGCGGCCTGCCGTACGCGGCAGAGGGCGCGCTCAAGCTCAAGGAGATCACTTATCGCAATGCGGAGGCGATTCCTGCCGGCGAGTTCAAGCACGGGCCGATCGCGCTCATCGAGAAGGGGACGCCGGTCCTCGTGCTCGAGAACGGCGACGCCGCTCGCCTGGCCGGCTCGGTCGCCGAGCTCGCCTCCCGGGGGGCCCGCATCATCCGCATCGGTAGCGGCTCCGAGGACACCTTCCCGATCCTCTCCGGGCCCGCTCCGGCCTGGGGCCCTCTCGAGTCGGTCCTCGCGTTCCAGCACCTCGCGCGATGCCTGGCGGTCACGCTCGGGCGGGACGCCGACAAACCCCGCAACCTCGCCAAGTCAGTGACGGTGCTCTGACGGGGGCTGCGCCGACCAACTTCCCGGCGGATCACATTCAGGTCAATCATTAATGGGGGGAAATCATGCAGTTAGCGGCAGCACATCTCGATGTTGTGGCGGCCCAGACATTCGGACGCGAAGAGGCCATGTTCCAGGGCCTGCTCTCGTTCATGGCATCGGTGAGCCTGACTCTGTGGGCAATGGTGCTGCTGACGGCCATCGTGCGCTTTGTCGCCTGCCACGTCCTGTACCGCCGTCGCCAACTCCCGACAGTGCTCACAAGCCGAGCCGACGAAGAAAGTTCTCAGTATGTTGCTTGACGGGGTCCAGTTCTACCTGTTCGCCGGCGTCAGCCTGCTGTACGTGGTGCACTTCGGGTTCTATCTCGTCGGAGCCAACTTCTACGACATCTGGCAGCACCGGCGGAGACATCATCTGGGCCGCCACACACTGGCGGGAGTTGAGGGGGAATATGCGGCCACGGCCGTGTGGACGCAGCCTTACACCGCCGAGGCTCCCGGCCTGGTCAGCATCGTCATCGCGGCTCACAACGAGGAACAGGTGATCGCCCGGTCACTCGACTCCATCCGCCTCAGCAGTTACCCGTTCTATGAAGTGCTCATCGCGGACGACGCCTCGACCGACCGCACCGAACGAGTGGTCCAGGACTATCGAGCCCGACACCCCGAGATGGACATCCAGCTGTACCGGATGCAGGAGAATGTCGGCAAGGGCGCCGCCCTCAATGCAGTGCTGCATCGCCACGCCCGGGGCGAGTACGTGATGACCCTGGACGCCGATTCGCTCATCACACCGAACGCTGTGGCGAATGCTCTGTCGTATTTCGAGGACCCGTGCGTGGCGGGTGTGGCAGCCAACGTCGAGATCATCGACGAGCCGACCGTACTCGGGGTGCTGCAACGATTCGAGCACATGATCGGATACCGATCGAAGAAGCTCTACTCGGTGACGAGATGCGAGTTCGTCGTCGGTGGGGTCGCGTCCACCTATCGGATGCGAGTGCTGCGGAAGGTCGGGTTCTACGACACCGACACGCTGACCGAGGACATCGGCCTGAGCACGAAAATAGCCAGTCTGGGAAACCGGCGGTTCAAGCTGGTGTACGGCGCCGACGTGGTGGCGATGACCGAAGGCGTCCTGACCTTCCGTGCGCTCGCCCGCCAGCGGTACCGGTGGAAGTACGGCAGCATGCAGAACCTGGTCAAGTACCGGCGGATGATCCTCAATCCGAGTCGTCGCTACACCCGCACTCTGACGATGTACCGCATGCCGATGGCGGTCCTCAGCGAGTTCACCCTCCTGGTCTCCCCGCTGGCCTGGACCTACGCCGTGTACATATCGCTGACGCAGTACACGCCGGCTCTCGTGCTCGGCGCGTACGCGACGATCACGGCCTACACCCTGCTCACCATCTGGATGGACGAGAACCTCTCCAGGCAAGGACGCCTGCGGCTGTCGCTGTACGCGCCGACGGCGTATTTCGTCTTCTACATCATGGACCTGATCCAGCTGACCGCCATTGTGCGCTGCCTGATCAGGACCCGATCGCTCGTCCGGCGCAGAGATGCGGGAAATACCTGGGCCTCGCCGAAGCGAGCCGGCAAGCTGGTGGTGACCGGCCATGCGGCCTAGCCGGGTGCTGCGCCATCCCCTCGTCGTCATCCCACTCGTGGCGGCCGTCATGACCATGGGCTGGCTGCGGTACACGCAGGGCCAGGAGAGCGTGAGCCGGGCGGACCCGGGTGCGGAACTGTTCGGCACAGCCGTCGAAGCGGTCGGTAACGCGGCGACCCGTGGCTGGCGCATCGACCACAGCCTCGATGCGAGCGTCTCCCTGACTGCAGGCTCCGGCAGCGTCGGCGACCTCGCGCTGGAGGTCGACGTCTCCCGCTACGTGTCGGGAGACGTGACTCTGACCAGCCCACGGATCGCCGTGACGCCTCAGCAGAACTACCTGTTCAAGACCTACTATTCGAGCGGGCCGGCATTCACGTTGCTGGCTCATTACTTCTACCTGGATGGCACCGACAGGCTGGTGGCGCTAGGCGACTACCCCGCGCACCCCAGGGCGCGATCCACAGTGAGCGCCGCCTTTTCCAGCGGCGACACAGTGAGCGCCGTCCAGTATGTCTTCCGCCTCGCATCAGTGGGGACGCTGCAGATCGACGGACCATATCTGCAACCGGCCCAGGACGTGTATGTCCCTGAGCCTCCTCCGTCGTCGCCCAACCTGATACCGAATCCGTCGCTGGATGCAGACCGGTCCGGCATGCCCGCCCAGTGGTCGTTCTACCAATCAGGCTGGGCGAACGGGGAATACCTCGTCCAGTCCGACAGCAGAGGCAAGTATCTGGAGACGCAGATACGTGACTATCAGGGCGGCGAGGCGAAGTGGCAATACCCCCCCATACCGGTTCAGGCTGATCAGCACTACCGCTTCGCGGCGACCTACAGATCCGACCAGCAGGTCGACGTCGTGGCTGAGTTCGAGCTGAAGGGAGGAGGGCGCCAGTTCCTCAACCTGTCGACCGTTCCGCCCGCAGGAGACTGGACGACGCTGACCGAGGAGGTCCAGGTTCCTGCCGGCGCGACGTCGCTCATGCTGACCCTGGTCTCCCATGGCAACGGCACCACGGCAGTGCGCGACTACGAGCTCGTGGACGTGACCAGGCCCGGCGACGCCCGTTGGAATCGGCCCCTCGTCTCGATCACCTTCGACGACGGCTGGCAATCTGCCTATGACCAGGCTGTCCCACTCATGCAGAAGTACGGGTACACAGGCACGTTCTACGTGAATCCGGCGACCATCGAGACGCGGCGTTTCCTGACGGCGAGCGAGCTCCAATCGCTTCATCGGACCGGAAACGACATCGCCGTCCACGGGTACGAGGACGGCGACCTGACGCTCCTCAGCGCCGACCGCATCGACTATCAGCTGGCCACCGGGCGGGACGCTCTCGCCGAAGCCGGCCTGGAGCCGAACGATCTGGCCACTCCCGTCGGCAGGAGTGACGCCCAGGTGGAGTGGTATGCGCGCAAGTACTTCCAGACAGTGCGCGGCATGGAAGCGGGCATCAATACCCGACAGAATCTCGACCCGTACAACCTGAAGGTCTTCTCCGTGGACAGTCACACGACGCCGGAAGCATTTGCGGGTGCGCTGACCGAGGCCAGGGAATCGGGCGGCTGGTTGATTCTCGTATATCACCAGATCTCCTCCCAGCCGGACGGATCTGACCGCGCCACCATCACCAAGAATGTGTTCGCGAGCCAGCTCGAGATGATCGGCGGCAGCGGCATCGCTGTCGAGCCGGTGTCGAGAGCGTTTGCGGAGGTGCGCGCAAATTAACCAGGCACGCACCGCATCGGAGCAACACCAACGGGCAGTTGGAAAGGGTCAGGAGACGTTATGAGGACAACAATCTCGAGAGGTACGAGGGCAGTCATCAGGCTGGCTGTGCTCACCATGGCGCTTGTCGGCATCACCGTGGGCCTGGTACCGGGGGTGGCGCAGGCCGCCGTCCAGAACCCGGCTGCGGCACCGCTGGTGTCGTTCACGTTCGACGACGGTTTCCAGAGCGCGCTGACCCAAGCCGCACCCACCCTGCAGAAGTACGGGCTGACCGGCACCAGTTACGTCCCCACCGGCTGCGTCGGGATGACCACCGTGCCGAACACCTGCCGGGCCAGCGACACCACGCCGTACATGACGTGGGCGCAGATCAAGCAGCTCCAGACCACCTACGGCTGGGAGATCGGGTCGCACACGGTCGATCACGTGTGCTTGGCGAGTTCCGGCGATGACTGCCAGGCCAACGTCCTGACGCCGGCGCAGATGGAGGCCCAGCTGGCCAACAGCAAGTCCGCGCTGGCAGCTCAGGGCATCAACGCCACCGCCTTCGCCCCGCCCTACGGCGACTACACCCCCGCGGTCGTCGCCAAGGTCGCCAAGTACTACTCGTCGATGCGTGGCTTCGCGGACCTGGGCAACAACGCCTGGCCGCTCGGCGACTACCTGATCAGGAACGTCCCTGTCCAGGAGGTCACCACCACGGTGGCCGCGCTGAAGGCGAAGGTCGACGAGGCCATCGCCACCAAGACCTGGGTGGTGTTCACCTTCCACGACATCGCGGTCACCCCGAGCAAGACCCCCGATGACTACCAGTTCGGCACGGCCGAGCTGGACCAGCTGGCCGCGTACGTGAAGACCAAGGTGACGGCCGGCCAGGTCCGTTCCGTCAACGTCAGCCAGGGTCTCGTCACCGGCGACACCAACAAGCTGGCCAACAGCACCTTCAACAACGGCATCGGCGACGGCTGGACGACAGACTCAGCGACCACCATCACCAAGGACACCGGTGGCAACGGCAGCTACCCCGACGCCACGAACTCGGTCAAGATGGTCTCGGCCGCCGGCGGCGCAGCCAAGCACCTCTTCTCCCCGGCTGTCAGCGTGAACCCCGCGACGACGTACCTGTTCAAGAACTTCCTGAACGTCGCTGCCATCACCACCGGTGAGGTCGGGTTCTACGTCGATGAGTACAACGCGAGCGGGACCTGGGTCACGGGCCAGTACCTGAAGCGGGAGAACGCGAGGTTCGTCGAGGCCATGAACTTCACCTACAAACCGAGCTCGTCCAATGTCGCGACGGCGAGACTGCAGGTGATCGTGACAGGCACCGGCATCACCGCCTACCTCGACAACGCGCAGATGCTGGCACTCGGGGCCGACACCCCGCCGCCGGCGCCGGCCAACCTGGTCGCCAACGGCACCTTCGATGCAGGAATCAGCGGTGGCTGGTCGACCAACGCGCCGACCACCATCGTCGCCGACAAGGCCAACAACGGGAGCCCGGCGAACCCCGTCAACTCGGTCAAGCTGACGGCGACTGCCGGCAACACGCACCTGTTCTCACCCCGGGTGGCCGTGACGGCCACCACCACGCCCACCAGCTACACGATCGCCTCGTACGTCAACGTCAAGACCCTGACCAGCGGCGAGGTGGGGTTCTACATCGACGAGTACAACGCGGCCGGCACCTGGATCTCCGGGCAGTACAAGGTCGGGGCCCGGGCGGTCGGGGTCCTGAACGCGAGCATGACGTACTCGCCGACCTCGACGAGTGTCGCCTCGGCGAGTCTGCAGGTCATCGTGGTGGGCAATTCGGGTATCTCGGCCTTCGTCGACGACGTCCGCTGGACGAAGAACTAGACCGCACCGGGAGGACTGAGCAGCACATGGCCGGACGTCGGCGCGCATCGAACCTGATCGCGCTGGCGTCCGGCCTGCTGCTCTGCGTCGCCGCCTGTTCCACCCCCCGGGAGGAACCGGTGCCGGAGGTCACCCTCGATCTGCTCGATCAGGACTGGGCGTCCATGCCCGGGGTCATGGCCGGGGCAGACGGGTTGCGAGTCAGTGCGATCGGCTCGCGAATCGTCGAGCAGGACGGCACTGGTGGCCAGCCGAACCCGCCGGTCCTGCTGGGCACCCACCTGGCGGTCGGTCGTGACTTCTCCATCAGCGCCACGCTCGACGACGTCTCGGCTGACGCCTCGTTGGCGCTGTACGACAAGCCGCCCGTCATCGCAGACGAATTCCGCATCGAGCCGGCGGGGATCCGTCTGACCATCCGGGGCGACGACCTGGAGATCAGCGTCTGGGACGGATCCCCCCAGGACGACGTGACCCGTCCGCAACCCGTCTACGACGAGCACGTCACGGTGAGCGATCCCGCGGCGCCGCTCACCGTCAGCCGTTCCGGCGGCAACCTGGAGGTCGCCAGCAAGGGGAAGACCGTCGCCACGGTGGGGGAGGGCGACGTGTTCACGTCCGGCAAGCTCTGGCTGGGACTGTCCAGCGACGCCGGCTCCTTCCTGGTCAGTTCACTCACGGCCAGTGGTCGGAGCGGCGGCGACCTGCGAGCGGTCGACTCCGCGCACGACTCCGTCACCCCCACGCCCGACGGCCTGCAGGCTCTGGCTGCGCAGGTGCGTCCCGACTTCCGCATCGGCGCGGCGCTGGCGCTCGGCCCGCTGACCACCGACGCCGACTACGCCGGGGCGGCCCTCTCCAACTTCGGATCCGTCACGCCGGAGAACGCGATGAAGCCCCAGTTCCTGTCGCCCGAACGCGGGGTCTACTCCTTTCAGGAGGCGGACGCCCTCATCGCCATCGCGCACAGGAACGGCATGAGCGTGCACGGCCACACGATCGCCTTCAGCGAAGCGATGCCGCAGTGGATGCGGAACCTGCCCACCGGCACGGAGGCCGAACGGAGCTCGAGCGCGGCCGCCCTGCTCGACTATGTCCGCGCGGTCGTCACTCACTTCAAGGGCAGGCTGGACTCCCTGGACGTCGTGAACGAGCCGTTCGACGTCGATCAGGGCACCGACATGCAGCGCAACATCTGGTACAGCGTCTTCGGGCCCGGCTACCCGGCGATCGTGTCGCAGGCTGTCTACGCGGTCGACCCGGACGTCAAGCAGTTCATCAACGAGAACGGAGCCGATCTGCCGGGCGCCCGGCAGGACGCCCTGCTCCAGCTGGCTCTGGACACCAACGCGGCCGGCGGCCACATCTACGGTGTCGGCCTGCAGGCCCACGTCTACGACTTCGAGACCGATGCGCTCCCGGCCGACGAGTTGACCCGGAGCTTCGAGCGGTTCAGGGAGAGCGGCCTGCGCGTCCGTATCTCGGAGAACGACGTGACCGGTGACGACGGGCCCTCTGCCCAGGCCGACCAGTACGCCGCCGTGCTCGCTGCGTGCTTCCAGCACCCGAACTGCGTCTCTTACACCACCTGGGGCGTCGACGACCGTTACGACTGGTGGATCGACGACGACGGCAGCCTGCAGCAGGGCCACGACCTGCTGTTCGACGACGGCGAGCCGACCGCCGCGTAC
>JAOPUS010000004.1 GCA_025963345.1 Blastococcus sp.
CAGAGCAGAAAGGTCGGTGTTGGGTGAGCTGTACTTGAGCTCACGGGCCACGCGTGTCTGCTTGGCCTTCGCTCGGCCGCGCCCCATCGGCTCGACCCCCTCGCTACGGAGTGCGGGAGACCAGCCCGCGAGCTGGACGGCCCGCGTGGCGACCCCGACTGAGTGACAATGTCTCCGCCAACCTTACGACACGGATCCGCGACGGGCACACGTCCCTCCCCCAGGAGGGGCGCGGCCGCTCCGGGCGGCAGCTTCGGCTCAGCCGCCCGCCAGGTCGATCACGAGAAGGACGGCGCAGGCCAGGGCGATCAGGGAGCCCACGACCAGCGTGATCCTCTCGGTGTCGAGGTCGGCGTCCACCGTCAGCGCGGCAGCCGGATGGTGGCCAGGCGGCCGACCGAGCGGATCCGTTCCTCGGCCAGGCGGTCGGCGGCGACCGCGGGGGAGACGCCCTCGTCGTCCGCGGCCTGGAAGACGCGCAGTGCGACGTCGAAGATCCCGCTGGCCTTTGCCTGTGCCCGCGGGAACGAGAACCCGTGCCGCTCGTCCTCGACCTGGATGACGCCGCCGGCGTTCACCAGGTAGTCCGGCGCGTAGAGGATGCCGCGCCCGCGGAGCTGCTCGGCCGCCGCGGGGGTGGCCAGCTGATTGTTGGCGCCACCGCACACGATGCTGCTCGACAGCACCGCCACGGTCTGCTCGTCGAGCGCGCCGCCGAGGGCGCAGGGCGCGTAGATGTCGTGGGGCGTGGCGATGAGCTCGGCGGTGTCGGCGGCCGCCTTCACCTGGGGGTAGCGGGCCTGGAGTCGGGCCACCGCGGCCGGGGAGACGTCGGTCACGATCACGTCGGCGCCGTCGTCCAGCACGTGCTCGACCAGCCAGGAACCCACCTTGCCGACCCCGGCGACCGCCACGGTCCGGCCGGACAGCGTGGGGGAGCCCCAGGTGTGCTGGGCGGCGGCGCGCATGCCCTGGAAGACGCCGTACGCGGTCAGCACCGAGGAGTCGCCGCAACCGCCGTAGGCCTCCGACCGGCCGTGGGCGAAGCGCGTCTCCCGCGCGACGACGTCGAGGTCGGCGTTGTACGTGCCGACGTCGCAGGCGGTGAGGTAGCGCCCGCCCAAGGCCTCGACGAACCGGCCGTACGCGCGCAGCAGGGCCTCGGTCTTGTCCGTGCTCGGGTCGCCGATGATCACGGCCTTCCCGCCACCGAGGTCCAACCCTGCGAGGCTGTTCTTGTACGTCATCGCCCGCGACAGCCGGAGGGCGTCGGCGACGGCGGCCTCCTCGCTGGCGTACGGGTAGAAGCGGGTGCCGCCGAGTGCCGGGCCCAGGGCCGTCGAGTGGACGGCGATGATCGCCCGCAGCCCCGATTCCGCGTCGCGACAGAACACGACCTGCTCGTGATCAGAGCTGAGAATCTCCACGCCAGGAGCCTAGAACGCTCCCGGGATGCCGCTCCTCCGCTGCGAGCTGGGCGGGGTCCGGCCACGGCCGTGCGGCGTTGCGGGCATGATCCTGGGTCGGACACCCCAGCAGAACGCGGTGCTGCGCCCGCGAGCACAGGAGGACTTTCCATGGCCGGACCCAAGCGACTGTTGGCGCTCGCCATGGCCGCACCGCTCTTCCTCGCCGCTGCCTGCACCACCGGCAGCAGCTCGGACGGCGGCGACTCCGGCAACGCCAGCAGCGGTGACCTCGCGTTCGCCGTGATCACCCACGGCTCGGCCGGCGACGCCTTCTGGGACGTCGTGCAGAACGGGGCCGAGCGGGCCGGCGAGGACCTCGGCATCTCCGTGGACTACCAGAGCGACGGCGACCCGCAGCGGCAGGCGCAGCTCATCGACGCGGCGGTCAACCAGGGCGTCGACGGCATCGTGGTCTCGATGGCCAACCCCGATGCCCTGCAGGACTCCGTCGCGGCCGCCGTCGATGCCGGCATCCCGGTCGTGACGATCAACTCCGGTGGCGACCGGTCGGCGGAGTTCGGCGCCATCGGCCACGTCGGTCAGGACGAGGCGATCGCCGGCCAGGGAGCCGGCCGCGAGCTCGCGGCCGAGGGTGCCGAGAAGGTGCTCTGCGTCGTCCACGAGGCCGGCAACATCGGGCTGGAGGAGCGGTGCGCCGGTGCCTCCGAGGGCCTGGGCTCCGGCGTGACGTCGCTGCAGGTGGACATCAACGACCTGCAGGGCGCCCAGTCGACCATCGCCTCGCAGCTGCAGAGCGACCCGACCATCGACGCGGTCCTCACCCTGAACTCGGCCGTCGCCGCCGTGGCGGTCACCGCCGCCGACGACGCCGGCTCCGATGCCCGGGTGGCCACCTTCGACCTCAACCAGGACGTCATCAGCGGCATCCAGGACGGCTCGATCGCCTTCGCCGTCGACCAGCAGCAGTACGAGCAGGGCTACCTGCCGATCGTGATGCTCCAGCTGTACGCCAAGAACCTCAACACCGTCGGCGGCGGTCAGCCGGTCCTCACGGGCCCGGGGATCGTGAACGCCGACAACGTCGACGAGATCGCCGACCTGGCCTCGGCCGGCACGCGCTGAGCGTCACCGGGACCGGCGCTCATGCCGGTACGGAAGAGCGCGCGGGCGACGAGCGGCTGACGGCGCGGGGTCCGCTGCGCCGGCTGCTCGTCACCCCCGAGCTGGGAGCGCTGGTCGGCGCCGTCGTCGTCTTCGCGTTCTTCGCCGTGCAGTCGCCGGTCTTCCGCTCGGCGCGGGGGGTCGCCAACTGGATGGATCCGGCGTCGACGCTGGGCATCATGGCGGTCGCCGTGGCGCTGCTGATGATCGGCGGGCACTTCGACCTGTCGGCCGGCGTGCTCACCGGGACGACGGCGCTGACGGTGGGCATCGTCGCCGTCGAGTTCCGGCAGAACCTCTGGATCGCCATCGGCGTCGCGCTGGTCGTGGCACTGGCGGTCGGCTTCTTCAACGGCTGGCTGGTGACCCGTACCGGGCTGCCCAGCTTCATCATCACGCTCGGCACGTTCCTGATGCTCCAGGGCCTGAACGTGGGCCTGACCAAGCTCTTCACCGACACGGTCACCGTGGGCGGCATCGACGACGTCCCCGGCTACGCCGCCGCGGAGTGGATCTTCGCCTCCCGGCTGAACATCGCGGGCACCGAGTTCCGCGTCGCGATCGTGTGGTGGCTGCTGTTCACCGCCCTGGCCACCTGGGTGCTGCTGCGCACCCGGTTCGGCAACTGGGTGTTCGCCACAGGTGGCGACGAGGTGGCCGCCCGCAACGTCGGCGTCCCGGCCCGCCGCACCACCATCACCCTGTTCATGACGACCGCGGCGGCGGCCTGGTTCGTCGGCACCACGCTCGCGGTCCGGCTCACGTCGGTGCAGGCCAACAGCGGCATCGGGCAGGAGCTCATCTACATCGTGGCCGCAGTCATTGGCGGCTGCCTGCTCACCGGCGGGTTCGGTTCGGCGATCGGGGCGTCGCTGGGGGCGCTCATCTTCGGCATGACCCAGCTCGGGATCCCGTACCTGCACTGGGACGCCGACTGGTTCTACTTCTTCCTCGGCGCCATGCTCCTGCTCGCCGTGCTCGCCAACCGGCTGGTCCGCCGCTACGCCCAGGCGGCCCGGCGATGACGGGCGCGAGCAGCGGGGTGGGCGGGGGATCGGCACTGCTGGAGCTGCGGGACGTCGGCAAGGACTACGGCACGGTGGTCGCCCTCGACGGGATCACGACCACCGTGCGCGCCGGCGAGGTGACCTGCGTGCTGGGTGACAACGGCGCAGGCAAGTCGACCTTGATCAAGATCCTCGGTGGGGTGCACCGGCCGGACCGCGGCGAGGTGCTGCTGGACGGGGAGCCGGCCAGCTTCGGGGCGCCGCGGGAGGCGCTCGACGCCGGGATCGCGACCGTCTACCAGGACCTGGCGATGATCCCGCTGATGGCGATCTGGCGGAACTTCTTCCTGGGTGCCGAGCCCACTCGCGGCTGGGGTCCGTTCCGCCGGTTCGATGCCGGGCGGGCCCGGAAGGTGACGCGGGGTGCCCTCGCCGAGATGGGCATCGACATCCGGGACCCCGACCAGCCCGTCGGCACGCTGTCGGGCGGTGAGCGCCAGTCGGTGGCGATCGCACGGGCGGTCCACTTCGGCGCGCGGGTGCTGATCCTCGACGAGCCGACATCGGCGCTCGGCGTCAAGCAGGCCGGGGTCGTCCTCCGATACGTCGCGCAGGCCCGTGACCGAGGGGTCGGCGTCGTACTCATCACGCACAACCCGCACCACGCCTACCCGGTAGGCGACCGGTTCCTGGTCCTCAACCGTGGCCGCAGCCTGGGCAGCTTCGCCAAGGCCGACGTCAGCCGCGACGAGCTGACCCGCCTGATGGCCGGCGGCGCGGAGCTCGACCAGCTCACGCACGAGCTCGAGCGCCCCACCTCCTAGCGCGGTCTCACGGCGGCCGCGCGCGGGGTGGTCGGCGGCGTCCCCTCACGCTCATCGATCCGAGTGTCGACTTGTCCCCTGGTAAGGGAATGGTCACCCTACGAAATTGAAGGCGCGTGTCGGTTGTGCCGCGTGTTGCCTTTGTGACTGCTGGTGATGGTGCGACTCTTCCCGGGCTTCACCGACCACCCACTTCCCCAGGGAGCGCGCCCATGTCCCCTCGCCGTCCTTCCGGACCGGCGACTCCGCGCCGCCCCGGTTCCCGCCGGCCGGCCGCGGGCCGCCCGGCCCGCCCCCTGCGCACCATGCTCGTCGGTGTCCTGACCGGTGCCGTCCTCGTCGGCGCAGCGACTCCCGCTCTCGCCGCACCCCCGCCGCCGCCCAACCCCACGGACAGCCAGATCGGTAGCGCGCGATCGGAGCAGGACGCCGCGGCCGCCGAGGTCGGCCGGATCGCCGGGCTGGTCGCCACCGCCGAGGCCGAGCTCGAGCGGGTCGGTGTCCAGGCCGAGGCCGCGGGCACCGCGTATCTGCTCGCCGAGGAGGCGCTGCAGCAGGCGCAGGAGCGCGCCGCCCAGACGGCGACCGAACTGCAGGTCGCCGCTGCTGCTGTCGGCGCTGCCGAAGCGCGGATCGCGACGTTCTCCCACGACAGCTACATGAACGGATCGGCCCTGAGCACGACGGCCGCGCTGCTGGACGCGAGGGGACCCGGCGAGCTGATCCAGCGCGCGGCACTGATCGACTACGTCGCGGCCAACCAGATCGACGTCCTCGGCGCGCTCGAGGTGGCCAAGGTCGCCCAGGCCAACGCCGACTCCTCCGCCCGCGCGGCCCGTGACGAGATGGCCGTCGCCGAGGGCGCCGCGCAGGCAGCCAAGGAGCAGGCCGACGCGCAGTTGGCCGCCCAGCAGGGCGCCTACGAGCAGGTCGCCGCCCAGAAGGCCGCGTACGACCAGCAGCTGCAGGCCGCCCAGATCCACCTGCTGGAGCTGCAGGGCGCCCGCAACGCCTACGACCAGTGGGTGGCCCAGCGGGCTGCCGAGGAGGCGGCCGCGCGGGCTGCCGCCGAGAAGGCGGCCCGGGATGCGGCCGC
>JAOPUS010000028.1 GCA_025963345.1 Blastococcus sp.
CGCTGCTGCGCCGGCACCGGGGTGACGTAGTTGCCGAGCAGCGACGACATCCGCCAGGTCTGGGTGATGTGCCGGTCCAGGCTGTGGCTCTTGTACTGCGTCAGGACGGCGATCTGCCGGATCTCGGCGTTGACGAGGTTGGAGAGCACGAAGTCGATGAGCCGGTAGTTGCCACCGAACGGCACCGCCGGCTTGGCCCGGTCGTCGGTGAGGGGGGCAAGCCGCTTCCCCGCACCGCCCGCCATCACGATGCCGAGTACATGGGGACGTCCGCCGCGCATGTTCCGCAACGTAGCTGGTGGACGGGGCTGCCGCCCGTGCTGAGTGCATGGTTCCGCCCCTAGGGTGACGCCGTGCACATCGGGATCGTGACGCGGGAGTGGCCGCCGGACGTCTACGGCGGCGCGGGAGTTCATGTCGAGCACCTCGTGGCGGCGATGCGGTCGCTACCGGCCGGACCCGATATCGACGTCCACTCGTTCGGTGAGCCGCGGCCCGACGCCGTCGGCCACGCCGTCCCAGCCACCCTGCAGGGGGCCAACGGCGCGCTGCAGGCGGTGGGTGTGGACGTCGAGATCGCGGCCGCGCTCGGCAACGTCGACCTGGTCCACTCGCACACCTGGTACGCCAACGCCGCGGGCCTGCTGGCCTCCTTGGTGCACGGGATCCCGCACGTGGTCACGGCGCACTCGCTCGAGCCGCGCCGTCCGTGGAAGGCCGACCAGCTCGGCGGCGGGTACCGGCTCTCGTCGTGGGTCGAACGGACGGCGTACCTGGCCGCGGACGCGGTCATCGCGGTGAGCCACGGGATGCGAAGCGACGTCCTCGACGCCTATCCCGAGCTGGATCCGGCGAAGGTTCATGTCGTCGGCAACGGCGTGGACGCCGAGGCCTACCGGCCGATCGAGGACCCCGAGGTGGTGCGCTCGCTCGGGGTGGACCCCGACCGGCCCTACGCCCTGTTCGTCGGCCGGATCACCCGGCAGAAGGGCGTCATGCACCTGCTGCGGGCGGCCGAGCAACTGCCGGAGGAGGTCGGGCTGGTGCTCTGTGCCGGCGCCGCCGACACTCCCGCCGAGCGGCAGCAGGTCGCCGACGCGGTCGCGGACCTGCAGTCCCGGCGCAACGGCGTCGTCTGGATCGAGGAGATGCTGCCGCGCGAGAAGCTGGTCCCGCTGATCACCGGCGCCACCGTCTTCGTCGTCCCGTCGGTCTACGAGCCGCTCGGCATCGTCAACCTGGAGGCCGCGGCCTGCGGGACGGCGGTCGTGGCCAGCGACGTGGGAGGCATCCCGGAGGTGGTCGACGACGGTCGCACCGGCCTCCTGGTGCACTACGACCCCGATGACCCGGCGGCCTTCGAAGCGGGACTCGCCGCCCGGATCGCCGAGCTGGTGGCCGACCCGGCGCGAGCCGCCGCGATGGGAGCGGCCGGCCGGGAGCGGGTGCTGGCGGAGTTCGGCTGGCCCGCGATCGCCCAGCAAACCGTCGAGGTCTACTCCGCCGTGCTCGCCGCCCGCGCCGGCCCCGCGCCCCTGTAACCTTCCTGGCGCCGGCCCCCGGGGCCGGTGACGGAGCGGCAGCGAAGTCCGGTGAGATTCCGGCGCTGTCCCGCAACTGTGACGGCCACCCCGTGGCCTGAGCCAGATCGCCTGCCCCCTGCGTCATGTACCGACCCTCGCGGTAAGGGTTGCGCATGGAGCCTGGCCAGCTCGTGAGCGATGTCTGCCGCCTCTTCTGGAGGCTCTCCGTGCCCCGCTCCGCCCCGCGGCCGACCCTGGTCGCACTGCTGCTCGCCCTTCTCCTGGCCCTCGCCGCGTGCGGCGGCCCGGCCACCGACGACTCGGCCGGTGCAGCCGCCTCCGGCGGCGGTCAGTGGCCGGTCACCGTGACCGGCGACAACGGCGATCTGACCCTCGACGCGCAGCCCCGGACGATCGTGTCGATGTCGGCCACGGCGACCGAGATGCTCTTCGCGATCGGCGCCGGTGACCAGGTCAAAGCGGTCGACAGCACCTCGAACTACCCCGAGGGCGTACCGACGACCGACCTCTCGGCCTTCACGCCGAACGCCGAGGCGATCGCCGCCTACGGTCCCGACCTCGTGATTCTCAGCGACGACATGAACGGCATCGTCGACGCCCTGGCCGCGCTCGAGGAGCCGACCCTGCTGCTCGGCGGCGCGGCCGCCCTCGACAACAGCTACGCCCAGCTCCAGGCCCTCGGCGACGCGACCGGCCACGCCGACGAGGCGGCCGGCGTCATCTCCGACATGCAGGACCGGATCAAGGCCGCGGTCGCCTCGGTGCCCGACGGCGTCGCGGGCATGCGGGTCTACCACGAGCTCGACCCGAGCTATTACTCCGCGGGCAGCAGCACGTTCATCGGCGGCATCTACTCGCTCTTCGGCCTGAAGAACATCGCCGACGGCGCTGCCGACCCCGCAGGTGGCTACCCGCAGCTGTCCGCCGAGTACATCGTCGGCCAGGCGCCGGATCTGATCGTGCTCGCCGACACCGTCTGCTGCGACCAGTCGGCGGAGGCGCTGACCCAGCGCCCGGCGTTCGACACGGTGCCGGCGGTCCAGGACGGGCGGGTACTCGCCGCGGACGACGACATCGCCTCTCGCTGGGGGCCGCGCGTCGCCGACTTCACCGAGCAGCTCGCCGACGTGCTGCAGGGCTGAGGGACGGCTCTTTCGATGACGGCTCCGGGATGACGGCGACGGCGGGGCACACCCGCTCGGAGACGGACCAGGCGGCGCCACGGCGGCGCCGGCCCGGCCTGGTGGTGGCCGGAGCCGGCCTCGCCCTGGTCGCGGCGCTCCTGGCCGGTGTCTGGGTGGGTGCGCTCCCGCTTCCGCCCGGTGCCGTCGTCGTCACCCTGCTGGACCGGTTGCTGGACCCGTTCGGGCTGCACCTGTCCGGCGGGCTGGACGGCACGCACGAGGCGGTCCTGCTGCAGCTCCGGCTGCCGCGGGTGCTGCTCGCCGCCCTGGTCGGCGCCGGGCTGGCCGTGTCCGGCGCGGCCTACCAGGGGGTCTTCCGCAACCCGCTCGCCGACCCGTACCTGCTCGGCGCCGCCGCCGGCGCCGGGCTGGGCGCGACGCTGGTCATCGCCTACGCGCCGTCGCAGACGCTGGGGCCGTTCGGGATCGTGCCGCTCGCCGCCTTCGTCGGTGCGCTGGTCGGCGTCGGCTGTGCGCTCGCCCTGGGCACGGCGGCGGGCGGCTCGCACACCGCGACCCTGCTGCTGGCCGGGGTCGCGGTCGCTGCCTTCCTGGCCGCCGCGCAGACGCTGGTCCAGCAGCAGAACACCGAGGACCTCCGCGAGGTCTACGGCTGGCTGCTCGGCCAGCTCGGCCGCGCGCAGTGGTCCGACGTCGTTCTCGTGCTGCCCTACCTCGCCCCGGCCTGCCTCGTGCTGCTCTTCTGCGGCCGCGCGCTGGACGTGCTCGCCGTCGGGGACGACGAGGCGAGCGCCCTCGGCGTGCACCCCGGCCGGCTGCGGCTGCTGGTCATCCTCGCCGCGTCGATGGCCACCGCGTCGGCCGTGGCGGTCAGCGGTCTCATCGGCTTCGTGGGCCTGGTGGTCCCCCACATCGCGCGCCGGCTGGTGGGCGGCTCGCACTCCCGGGTGCTGCCGGTCTCGCTGCTCGTGGGTGCCGGCTTCCTGGTGCTCGCCGATCTGATCGCCCGGGTCGTCCTGGCCCCCGCGGAACTCCCGATCGGCGTGGTGACCGCCTTCGTCGGCGCACCGTTCTTCGCCGGTCTGCTCTGGGTCGGGGCGCGGCGCCGGTGAACGACACAACCGCGCAGGCCCCTCCCGGCGGAGCGCGGGTCGAGGTCGTCGGGCTCTCCGCGAGCTACGGCCGCACCCGGGTGCTGGAGTCGGTCCGGCTGACCGTGGAGCCGGGGGGCTGGCTGGCGATCATCGGCCCCAACGGCTCGGGGAAGTCGACGCTGCTGCGGTCGATCCTCGGCTTCCACCCGCACCAGGGGCTGGTCCGGATCGACGGGGTGCCGACCACCGGCATGCCGCGCCGCGACCGTGCCCGGTACCTCGCCTACGCGCCGCAGACTCCTGTCCTCCCCGAGGGCGTCACGACCCGCGACTACGTGACCCTCGGCCGCACCCCCCACCGGCCGCTGCTGTCCGCCCCCCGCGGCGTGGACCGGCAGGTCGTGGCCGACGTCATGGACCGCCTGGGTCTCCGCCCGCTCGCCGAGCGGCCGCTGGCCACGCTCTCCGGCGGGGAGCAGCAGCGGGCCGTGCTGGCGCGGGCGCTCGCCCAGCAGCCCCGGGTGCTCCTGCTCGACGAGCCGACGGCGTCCCTGGACCTCGGGCACGCCCAGCAGGTGCTGGACCTGGTCGACCGGCTCCGCCGGCAGGACGGCCTCACCGTGCTGAGCACGCTGCACGACCTCACCCTGGCCGGCCAGTACGCCGACCGGCTGGCGCTGCTGTCGGAGGGCCGGGTCGTCGCCGAGGGGGCGCCCGCCGAGGTGCTCACACCGGCGGCGCTGCACACCCACTACGGCGCGCGGGCCGAGGTGGTCGCCGGCCCCCACGGCCCGGCGGTGCTGCCGGTACGCGCTGCGGACTGATTCACAGCGGGCCTGATCAGGGCAGCGAACGGAAGGACAGCGAGTCCCCGGGGCGCAGCTGGGCCGCGGCCGGTAGGTCCGCCGTCGTCACGACGGCGAGGACCGGGTAGCCGCCGGTGACCGGGTGATCGGCAAGGAACAGCACCGGGGCTCCGTCGGGCGGCACCTGCAGCGCCCCGGGCACCAGCCCCTCGCTGGGGAGCTCGTCCTGACGTGCCCGGGTCAGCTGCGGGCCGGCCAGCCGGAGCCCGACCCGGTTGCTGTCCGCGGTGACCGTCCACTCCTGCGTCGTCAGCGCCGTCCAGGCCTCCGGGTCCAGCCACTCCCGGCGGGGGCCGGGCAGCACCCGCAGGACCGGTCCGGACGACAGCGGGCGCACTGGTGCGACGTCGACGAACGGTTCCTCCCCGTGCAGGACGCCGACCGGCAGCCGGTCCCCCGGCGCCAGCGGCGCGGGCCCCAACCCGGAGAGGGTGTCGGTGCTGCGTGAGCCGAGCACCGGGGGGACGTCGATGCCGCCCCGGACCGCGAGGTAGGTACGCAGCCCCACCGGGGGCACCCCGAGGGCCAGCACCGCGCCGGGCGCGAGCGTCAGCGGTGCGTCGAACGGTGCGGCCCGTCCGTCCACCGTCACCGGCGCCGGGGCCCCGGTGACCGCAACGAGCACGGTCCGCTCGGCACGCACCCGCAGCCCCCCGGCGGTTCCCTCGAGAACGGCTGCCGCGGGGTCGTTGCCCACCAGCCGGTTCGCCAGGCCGGCGGACGCGGCATCAGCGGCGCCCGACCGCGGCACCCCGATGGCCGCGAAGCCGCTTCGCCCGAGGTCCTGGACGGTGGTCAGCGGCCCCGCGGCGAGGACGGTGAGCACTCAGCCCACGTCCCGGAAGCGCACCGATGTGCCGGGCGAGAGCAGGGCCGGCGGGTCGCGGTCGGCGTCGAACAGGACCGCCTCGGTGCGGCCGACCAGCTGCCAGCCGCCCGGGGAGGCCTGCGGGTAGACACCGGCGAACGGGCCGGCCAGGGCGACCGACCCGGCCGGCACCCGGGTGCGCGGGGTGGCCCGGCGCGGGAGGTGGAGGTCGTCGGGCAGGCCGCTGAGGTAGCCGAAGCCGGGCGCGAACCCACCGAAGGCGACCGTCAGCTCCACGGTGGTCAGTTCCGCGACCACGGCGCGCACGCTGCGGCCGGTCAGCTCCGCGACCTCGGCGAGGTCGACACCGTCGAAGACCACGGGCAGCTCCACCGTCGCGGCGGCGGTGCCGCTGGCCGGCGCCTGCGGAACCAGCCGGCGCAACGTGGCCACGTCGAGGTCCGAGGGGGCCCGGTCCAGGACGACGAGCACCGTGCGGGCGGCCGGGACCAGGTCGCGCTGGCCGGGTAGCGGCGAGCGCTCCAGCGCCGTGCGGACGGCTGCGACGGCGGGCAGATCGGCCACCTCGACCAGCAGGGCGCGGTCGCCGTAGAGATGCACCCGGAACCCCGATGCCGCGTTCCGGTTCACTCCCCCATGATCGGCGTCCCCCCGCCGGTCTGACCAGCGGGTCCCGGCGAGCATGCGGACGGCGTCGCGCAGCCTGATCATGGGGTGTGACCATCGCCAGGCGCTTCGAGGCCGCATTCGATGAGATCACCGATCCCGACCTCATCGGACCCGAACTGCTGCCCGTCCGGCTGGCCCGGGCGTGCGCCCGGACCCTGGGCGTGGACGACGCCGGTCTCAGCCTCGTCGATGCCGCCCAGCAGTTGGTGCCGTTGGGCGCCAGCTCCGAGGTTGCCGAGGTCGCCGAACGGTTGCAGTTCACCGTCGGCTCCGGTCCGTGCATGACCGCCCAGGAGGCCCGGCAGCCAGTGTTCGCCGTCGAGGACGACCTGCGGCGGCGGTGGCCGGTCTTCACCGAGCTGCTCGTCGGGTCCACCCCGTTCCGGGCCGTCGTCGCCCTGCCACTGCAGCCCGCTCTGGCCGGTGCCGGCGCGATCGACCTCTACTTCCGGAGCTCGGCCGAGGTGCTCGATCTCGACGTGTTCGATGCCCTGGCCGTGGGCGAGCTGGTGACCTCTTCTCTCAGCGACGCCGCCGTGTGGTCGGTCTGGTCCCCGGCTGAAGGCCCCGAGTGGCTGCAAGGACCGACGCCGCAGCGGCGGGCCGCCGTCTGGGAGGCGATGGGCAAGCTGAGCGTTGATCTCGAGGTGCGCGCCGCGGCTGCGCTGGCTCTGCTCCGGGCCTACGCGTATGGGGCCGGCCGGACGGTGGACGACGTCGCCGGCGAGCTGCTCGCGGGACACCTGCGCGCGGCGGACCTGCAGGGGGGCTGACCCGTCGGGTTCATTGCACGAACGGGACCGGCGTGAGACCGGCGGTCTCCAGCGCCGCCCGCACGGCCCGGGCCAGCTCGACCGCGCCCGGCGTGTCCCCGTGCACGCAGACCGACTCGACCTGGACCCGCACCCGCGTGCCGTCCACCGCGACGACCTCGCCGTCCGTGGCCATCCGCACGGCACGTTCGGCCACCGTGGCCGGGTCGTGCACCAGAGCGCCGGGCTCACGGCGCGGGACGAGCGTGCCGGCCGGTGTGTAGCCGCGGTCGGCGAACCCCTCGCTGACCGTGCGCAGGCCCGCCGCCTCCGCCGTGCGCAGCAGCGCCGAGCCGGGGAGCCCGAGGATCGCGAGCCGGTCGTCGAAGGCCGTGACCGCCTGCACCACGGCCCTGGCCTGCGCCTCGTGGTCCACGACCGCGTTGTAGAGCGCACCGTGCGGCTTGACGTAGGTCATCCGGCTGCCACTGGTGCGGGCGATCCCGTCGAGCGCGGCGAGCTGGTAGAGCACGTCATCGGCCAGCTCGCCCGGCTCCACGTCGATGAACCGGCGGCCGAACCCGGGCAGGTCGCGGTAGGACACCGGGGCGCCGACGGCTACACCGAGCGCCGCCGCCCGCTCGCACACCCGGCGCATCGTCGAGGGGTCGCCCGCGTGGAACCCGCACGCCACGTTCGCGCTGGTCACGAGGCCGAGCAGAGCATCGTCGTCCCCCAGCTGCCAGACGCCGAACCCCTCCCCGAGGTCGGCGTTGAGGTCGATGACGCGCCGGCCCGGTGTGCTCACGGGCGCAGTCTCGCACCGTGGCGGCTGTCCACGGCGGCTGAGTTCAGCCGCTCCGGAGCCGGCGGGTCCCCCACTCCCCCCTTGTCGAGGTGCCGACATATCGACAATCCGTGCCCGGCCGCGGACGTTCCGTATGCGATCCTGGGACTGAGCGACCCTGCGATCCCCGACGGCCGAGCGTCAAGAGTGGAGGTGACCACGTGCCCACCTCCGGCGTCGCCGCGCCCGCCCTCCTGGAGGCGCTGCCCGACGCGGTTGTCGTCATCAACGCCAGCGGCTGCATCGTCTACGTCAACCCCGCCGTCCGGACCCTGCTCGGTCACGAGCCGGGCGACCTGCGAGGCCGGCCGCTGACCATCCTCGTGCCCGCAGAGCTTCGAGATGCCTACGAGGCGGGCTTCGCCAATCTGCTTGCTCACGGCCCGGCACGCCCCCGGGGTGAGCCCGGTCAGATCCCCGTCCTGCACGCGGACGGCACCGAGGTCACCGTCGAGGTCACGCTCTCGTGGCTCGCCGAGGGCGACGGCGGCGTCGCGGGCGGCGTGCTCATCGGCGTCCTGCGCGACGTGAGCGCCTCCCTGCGACTCGAGCGTCAGCTCCAGGTCGGCCGCTACCTCAACGCCACACTCCGGGTCACGGCGGCGCTGGCCGCGGCGCCCGACGCCGATGTGGCGTTCGAGCAACTGCTGCCCACCCTGTGCGCCGAGCTGGACTGGGACGCCGCCACGCTGTGGCAGCCGGAGAGTTGCGGCGGCCGCCTGGCCCATGCCGGGACGTGGACGGCGCCGGGCAGCACGGTGCCCTCGTTGCACGACGACACCCGGCTGCGCACGTTCCTCCGCGGGGAGGGGATGCCGGGCCTGGCGTGGCAGTCCCGCGAACCGGTGGTGATCGAGGACCTGTGGGCCGACCCGCGCTTCCTCCGCCCGTCGGCCGCGCGGGCCGACGGCCTGCGGACCGGGGTGGCGTTCCCCGTGCTCCGTGGCGACACGTTGCTGGGCGTCTGCGAGCTCTTCTCCCGGGAGCAGCGGCCGGTGCCACCGGAACTGCTCGACGTCCTGGCCAGTGCGGGCCGCCAGATCGGTCAGTTCCTGGCCCGGCTGCGCGCGGAGTCGGAGCTTCGCGAGCTCGCCGACACACTCCAGCGCAGCCTGCTCCCCGCCCACCTGCCCTCGGTTCCCGGCGTGCAACTGGCCGCTCGGTACCGCGCCGGCGCCGAGGGGGTCTTCGTCGGCGGAGACACCTACGACGTGCTGCCCCTCCCCGACGACCGCTGGATGGTGCTCATCGCGGACGTCTGTGGCACCGGCGCGGAGGCCGCCGCGATCACCGCGCTCACCCGGCACACGGCCCGGGCGGCGGCCTCGGCGGGAAGCCCCTCGGAGGTGCTGCGGGCGGTGAACGCCGCGCTGTTGCACGAGCAGTCCGGTCCGCTGCGGTTCGTCACCGCCTGCTGCCTGGTCCTCGAGCCCGGCGAAGCCTGTCACCGGGTGAGCCTCAGTGTCGCCGGCCACCCGCTGCCGCTGCTCCGCACGGCTGACGGCCGCGTGGTCGGGGCCGGAACCGCGGGCCTGCCACTGGGCATCGATCCCGGCGTCGGGTTCGCCGAGACCAGGATCGACCTGCCGCCTGGCACGACCCTGGTCCTCTACACCGACGGCGTCACCGAGGCCCGCGACGACGCCGGCACCCAGTTCGGCGAGGACCGGCTGGCCGCCGTTCTGACCGCCCTGACCTCAGGGGACGCCGAACGCACCGTCGCGGCGGTCTCGGCCGCCGTCGAGGAACAGCTGCAGGGATCGCGGTACGAGGCCGACGACCTGGCCGTCCTTGCCCTGGCGGTCCCGCCCGCTCAGCCCGTCTGACCGGTCACCGCGTGCGACGCCCCCACCGGCTTGGACTCCGGTGAACCGCGCTGGCGGAGGTAGACGCTGAAGATCGCCATCGAGCCGACAGCGAGCATCTCCGACTGCCAGTTCTGCAGCGTCCGGTTCCAGAAGTCCGCGTGGCCGACGTAGCCGAGCCACGTCACCGGGTCCTCGTGGCTGCCGAGCTGGTTGGAGTTGAACGCCGCCCAGCCGGCGACCGAGGACGACGCCCAGGTGAGCAGGAAGAGCGTGCCCATGAGCAGCCCGAGGGAGCGGGAGAAGACCGCGGTCCGCCACCCACCGGCCTGCACCGACGGCGGCGAGTCCCGCTTCGCGTGGGCGCCCACCCGCTGCTTCTCGTCGGACTCGGGACCGATCTCCTCGAGCTTCTTCGACTCCGCCGATCCACGCTGGACCAGCCATACGGTCGCGAACACGTAGAGGAAGAACTGCAGGTACTCCGACTGCCAGTTCTCCATGACGTCCACCGCGAAGGACGACGACGTGAGGAAGCGCCCCAGGGAGATCGGATCGAGGCCGTCGGACACCCGCTGGTCGTTGAGGTCCGCGACCCCGGCGAAGGCCTGGCCGACGAGGGTGAGCAGGAACAGCGCACCGAAGCCGAGGCTCAGGCTGTTCTCGCGCAGGACGCGCCGCACGTCGCTCACCGCCCCAGCCAGCCGAGGGCGGTGAAGTACACGATGCCGAGGACCAGCACGGCGAGGTAGAGCACGAAGACCGCCCGGACGTCCTTCACGCGCCCTCCAGCCGGCACGCGTAAGGCAGGTCCGCGCCCTGCGGCCGGCACGCGGCCGCGGTGATCCGCCACCCCTGCGCCGTCCGGGTCAGGAAGACGGTGTCGTCGGTGAGCCGGGCCTGCGCCTCCTCACCCCACACCTCCACCGAGGTGACGTCGCCGCTGCCGACCGGAAGGTCCTGGATCGCGATCTCGCACGACGCGCCCGCGTCCTGGACGAGCGCCTCGACGACGTTGGCCGTCAGCATCTGGCAACGGGCCGCGGGGTCGTCCTCCGCGCCGGCGAAGGACGCGGCCACGCTCTGGACCTCGTCGGCGGACAGGCTGCCGCAGCCACTCACGAAGAGCGCCGCGGCGCCGATGAAGGCGGCCGCGCAGGGTCCATTGCGCGTGGACATGGGGCCCCACTCCTCTCGTGGGTCGATCGGCACGGGCCTACCCCGCGCGCTGCGACCGGCAAACGATCTTCACCCGGTCGGGCTGGCACGTCGTGCGTCCGCCCCGACCGAGCGGTTGTCCGCACGATGCCGGGCTGCCAGGGTCGACCCGGTGCGCACCGATCCGCCGGAGTCCGGCCCCGAGCTCGACCAGCTGACCAACGTCCTCGACTACCAGCGGGAGACGATCGTGCAGAAGACCGACGGCCTCACCCGTGAGCAGCTCGCCCAGCAGTTGCCGACGTCATCACTCACGCTCGGTGGCCTGCTCAATCACCTGGCACTGGTCGAGGACTCGTGGTTCCGGGTCCGCTTCTCCGGCCTGCCGGAGGACGCGCTGTGGGCCGGCATCGACTGGGACGCCGACCCGGACTACGAGTTCCGCACCGCAGCCGACGTCGAACCCCAGGAGCTGCGCCGCCGGTACGAGGCGGCCTGCGCTTCCAGCCGGGAGGTCGTGGCAGGGGCGCAGAGCCTGGACCAGCTCTCGGTGGAGAAGCGGCAGAACGGGATGCACTTCGACCTGCGCTGGGTGCTGCTGCACCTCATCGAGGAGACCGCCCGGCACGCCGGGCACGCCGACCTGCTGCGTGAGGCGGTGGACGGAGCCACCGGGGAGTGATCCGCCGGCGTTCTCAGTCGAGCACGGTGTCCGGCGGGTCGACCGGCGCGCCGGACTCCAGCCAGCGCAGCAGGGTGCGCGCCCCGAAGCCGGTACCGCCCTTGACCACCTCGGCGTCGTCGGAGCCGGCACGGGCCGGACCGGCCACGTCCAGGTGGGCCCACGGCAGGTCACCGGCGAACGGCTGCAGGAACAGCGCGGCCGTCGTCCCGCCGGGGTTGCCCGGTGCGTTGTTCGCATCGGCGACCGGACTGTCGAGCAGGTCGCGGTGCTCCTCGAGCAGCGGCATCCGCCACAGCGGCTCCCCGGCCCGCACCGCGGCCGTGCGCAGCGCGTCGGCCAGCCCGTCGGTTGTTGCGAACAGACCGGCCGTCCTCGTGCCGAGCGCGACCTTCATGGCGCCGGTCAACGTGGCGACGTCGACGAGCACCGTGGCCCCGAGTTCCAGCCGGGCGTAGGCCAGCGCATCGGCGAGCACCATGCGGCCCTCGGCGTCGGTGTTGAGCACCTCCGTCGTCCGTCCTCCCACGTGGCGGACGACGTCAGCCGGCCGGTAGGAGGAGCCGGACACGGCGTTCTCGGCAGCCGGGACCACAGCGGTCACCGCGACCGGCAGCTGCAGCCGGGCGACGGCGTCGAGAGTGGCCAGCACCGCGGCTCCCCCGGCCATGTCGGTCTTCATCTCCCGCATGCCCGCGTTGGGCTTGATCGAGATGCCGCCGGTGTCGAAGGTGATGCCCTTCCCGACCAGCACCGGGTGCGCGGGGCCCGCCGCCGGATGGCGGTAGCCGGCGACGACGACCCGGGGCGGGGACGCCGAGCCACCGCCCACGGCGAGGACACCGCCGAAGCCGCCGGCCCGGAGCTCCTCGGGGCCCAGCACGGTGACGGTGACGTGGGGCAGCCCGGAGAGCCGATCGCGGGCCTGGTCGGCGAGCCAGGCCGGGTTCTTCACGTTGCTCGGGGTGTTGATCAGATCGCGGGCCCACGCGACCGCGTCGGCGGTGACCCGGCCGGCCTCCGCGCCGGCGGTGACGACGGCGTGCTGCGCGTCGGTCGCGACGACGGCGACGGTCTCCAGCCGCGGCGGGTGCGGCTTCGACATGTCGCGGAAGCGGTACCCGGCCAGTAGTGCGGCCTCGACGGCGGCGCGCACCTCGTCGGCACCCGCGGGCGCCACCGAGCTGTCCAGCGCGATGACCAGCCGCTTCGCGCCGAACTCAGCCAGCTGCTGCCCCCGCCGGACGACGGTGCCCACGTAGCTGCGCACGTCCGGCAGCGTCGCGTCCCCGATCCCCACGGCGACCACGCTGCGCGGACGCCGTCCCGGGATCGGTACGTTCGTGACCGTGCCCGCCTTGCCCCGGTTACCGGTGTCGGCCAGAGCGCCGGCCAGCAGCTCCGGGCTCACCGGCGGAACCTTGCTGTCCGTCAGCCAGCCGGGCAGGGTGCCACCGGCACCGACCGGGACGGCAAGGACGTCGTCGGGCCCCAGCGCCGGAACGCCGGGCAGGACCTCGACCCGCGGCAACGGCGCGGCCCCGGTCGCCGGCTGTGCGCCGGCGGCCGGGGCCGTGTCGTCGTGCGCGGGGCTGCCCGAAGGCAGGCTCGCGGGGGTGTTCAGCTGGTCGCGCCCTTCAGTGCCTCCGACAGCGCTGCCGCCTCGTCGGGCGACAGCTCGACGACCAGGCGACCGCCTCCCTCGAGCGGTACGCGCATGACCAGGCCTCGCCCCTCCTTGGTGACTTCGAGGGGACCTTCACCCGTGCGCGGCTTCATGGCCGCCATGCGTGCCTCCTTCGCCGGCCGCACCACACCTGCCAGGG
>JAOPUS010000046.1 GCA_025963345.1 Blastococcus sp.
CGGGTCAGCGGATGACGACGACGTACTCGCCGCGCGGCACGAACTCCCCGATCACCGGCGCACCGGGGATCTCGCCGCCCAGCAGCAGCCCGCCCGATGTCTGGGCGTCGGCCAGCAGCAGCGCCTCGTCCTCGGTGACCGCGGACAGATCGGTGTGCGGCCGCACCCAGGCGAGGTTGCGCCGGGTGCCGCCGGAGACGAACCCGTCGGCCAGCGCCGCTCGGGCACCGGTCAGATACGGGACGGCGGCCGCGTCGACCACCGCGGTGACGCCGCTGGCCCGCGCCATCTTGTAGAGGTGGCCCAGTAGGCCGAAGCCGGTGACGTCGGTGCCGGCGCGGATGCCCGCGGCGACGGCCGCCTGGCCGGCCCCGCGGTTGAGCGCGGTCATCGAGGCGACCGCCTCGTCCGACACCTCGCCGGTCGCCTTCATCCGGCTGTTGAGCACCCCGACACCCAGGGGCTTGGTCAGCGACAGCGCCGTTCCCGCCACGGCGGCGTCGTTGCGGATGATCCGGTCCAGGTCGACCAGGCCGGTGACGGCCATCCCGTACTTGGGTTCCGGGTCGTCGATCGAGTGCCCGCCGCCCACGTGGCAGCCGGCCTCCTGCGCCACCTCGAGCCCGCCGCGCAGCACCTCGGCGGCCAGTTCGGCCGGCAGCACGTCCCGCGGCCAGCCGAGCAGGTTCACCGCGACCACCGGCGTGCCGCCCAGGGCGTAGACGTCCGACAGCGCGTTCGCCGCCGCGATCCGGCCGAAGGTGCAGGCGTCGTCGACGACCGGGGTGAAGAAGTCGGTCGTGAGCACCAGGCCCTGGCCACCGGCGATGCGCACCACTGCCGCGTCGTCGCCGTCGTCGAGCCCGACGACCAGTTCGGCGTTGGGTGCGGCCGGGCCGGTAGCGGTCAGGCCGGCCACGACCGCCTCGAGCTCGCCGGGCGGGATCTTGCAGGCGCAGCCACCGCCGTGCGCGTACTGGGTCAGGCGGATTCTCGCGGGCGCGGTCGTCACGCGCCCACCGTAAGCTCCCCGCCGGAGGCGTCAGGGTGTCTGGTGACCCCCGCGGCCTCTAAAGCCGACGTGGCCGAGCATCTCGGTCAGGCGGGTTCGATTCCCGTCCGCCTCCGCCAAGCCTTCCCCGCGCCTACGCTGCGTAGCGATGATCGAGGACCCGAGGCGGCACGTGCCGCGCACCGACACGCTGCTCGCCGACCCGCGGCTGACCGACGCCGGGGAGCGACTGGGTCGCGGCCTGCTCAAGGACGTCGTCCAGCGGGTGCAGCAGCGGGTCCGGGACGGCGAGGTCGCGCCGCGGGACGCCGTCGACGCCGTCCTCGCCTCGCTGCCGGGGACGGCGAGCAGCCTGCGGCCGGTGCTCAACGCGACCGGCGTGCTCGTGCACACCAACCTGGGCCGGGCCGCCCTGTCGCCGGCGGCGGTCGAGGCGGTCGTCGCGGCCAGCGGCACCACCGACGTCGAGATCGACCTCGGGACCGGGCGCCGCGGCCCGCGCGGCGAAGGGGCGATCGCGGCCCTGCTGGCCGCCGTGCCGGCCGCCGAGGCCGCGCTCGTGGTCAACAACTGCGCCGCGGCGCTGCTGCTCGTCGCGACCGCGCTCGGTCAGGACCGCGAGCTCGTGCTGAGCCGTGGCGAGATGGTCGAGATCGGCGACGGCTTCCGCATCCACGAGATCCTCACCGCCACCGGCGCGCGGATCCGCGAGGTGGGGACGACGAACCGCGTGACCCTGGCCGACTACCGCGGCGCCCTGGGCCCCGAGACCGGGGCCGTGCTCAAGGTGCACCCGTCCAACTTCGTCGTCCGCGGATTCGCCCGGTCGGTCGGGGTGCGCGAGCTCGCCGCGGCCCTCGCCGGGACCGGGGTGCCTCTGGTGGCCGACGTCGGCTCGGGACTGCTCCGCCCGCATCCGCTGCTGCCCGACGAGCCCGACCTGCAGAGCACCCTCACCGCCGGCGCCGACCTCGTGCTGGCCAGTGGGGACAAGCTCCTCGGCGGCCCGCAGGCGGGCCTGGTCCTCGGCCGCGCCGAACTCGTCCAGCGGCTGCGCCGGCACCCGCTCTACCGCGCCCTGCGCGTGGACAAGACGTCGCTGGCCGCGCTGGAGGCGACGCTGCGCGGACCGCTGCCACCGGTGCAGGAGATGCTCGCCACCGACCTCGACGGCCTGCGCGCGCGGGCCCGCACCCTGGCCGCCCGGTTCGCCGCGGCGGGGATCGACGCCGTCGCCGTCGACGCGGAGGCCCGCGTCGGCGGGGGAGGGGCGCCGGAGCACCCGCTCCCGAGCGCCGCGGTGTCGCTGCCGCCGTCCTTCGCCGATGCGTTGCGGCTCGGCTCGCCCCCGGTCGTCGGGTACGTGGAGGACGACCGCACGCTGCTGAACCTGCGCAGCCTGCCGTCATCGGCCGACGACGCGCTGGCCGCCGCCGTGCTGGAGGTGGCCCGCCGGTGGACGTGATCGCCACCGCGGGTCACGTCGATCACGGCAAGTCCGCCCTGGTGCGGGCGCTCACCGGCATGGAGCCCGACCGGTGGGCCGAGGAGCGCCGCCGCGGCCTCACCATCGACCTCGGCTTCGCCTGGACGACGCTGGCCTCGGGTCGCCGCCTCGCGGTGGTCGACGTGCCCGGCCACGAGCGTTTCGTGGGGAACATGCTGGCCGGTGTCGGGTCGGTGCCCGCGGCGCTGGTCGTGGTCGCCGCCGACGACGGCTGGTCTGCGCAGACCGCCGAGCACGTCGCCGTCCTCGACGCCCTCGGGGTCCGGCACGCCCTGCTCGCGGTGACCAAGGCGGACCTCGCCGACCCGGCGCCCGTGCTCGCCGACGTCCGCGAGCGACTCGCTGCGACGTCCATGGGTGCGGTGCCCGGGGTCGCGGTGAGCGCACTGACCGGCGACGGGGTGCCGGACCTGGTGGCCGCGCTCGAGGCGCTGCTCGCCCGGCTTCCCGCCCCCGACCCGGCCGCGCCGGTGCGGCTCTGGATCGACCGCGCCTTCACGATCCGCGGCGCCGGGACCGTGGTCACCGGCACCCTGGCTGCCGGCACGGTTTCCTCGGGTGACCGACTTCAACTGGGGGACCGCGAGGTGGTCGTGCGGGGTGTGCAGTCCCTCGGCGAACCGGTGGAGCGAGCGACCGCGACGGCGCGGGTGGCGCTGAACCTGCGCGGCGTTGCCGTCGAGGAGCTCTCCCGGGGTGACGCCCTGCTGACCCCCGGCGCCTTCCGCGCCACCGACGTCGTCGACGTGACCCTGACCGCCGAGCCGGAGGAGCGGCTCCCCGCCGAGCCCGTCGTGCACGTCGGATCGGCCACGGTCGGTGCCCGGCTGCGCCCCCTGGACGGTGCGGTCGTGCGGCTGCGGCTCTCCTCGGCCCTTCCGCTCCGCGTCGGCGACCGCCTGCTGCTGCGTGATCCCGGGAGCCGGCGGGTGCTCGGTGCCGACGTGCTCGACGTGGACCCGCCCGAGCTGCGCCGCCGGGGTGCTGCTCGTCAGCGGGCGGCCGAGCTCGCCGCGCGGCCCGCGGGTGCGGCCGGGGCCTCGGCCGAGTTGGCCCGCCGGCGGATCGTGCGGACCGAGGACTTCGTCGCGATGGGCTGGCCGGTCCCTCCGGATGCGACCGTGCAGGGGCCGTGGCTCGTAGCCGCCGGGCTCGCCGACGAGCTCGCCACGCGGGTGCCCGACGTGGTGGCCCGCTACCGGAAGCTGCGGCCGCTGGAGCCGGGCCCGCCGGCCGACGTCCTGCGCCGGGCGCTCGACCTTCCGGACGCAGAGCTCCTGCCCGCCGTGGTCCGGCCGCCGTTCGTCCTGCGCGACGGCCGGATGGTCGACGACGCTGCCGCTCTTCCGCCGGCCGTGCAGCGCGCCGTGGACGAGATCCGTGCCCGGCTGGCTGCCGACCCCTTCGCCGCCCCGGAGGCGCCGGACCTCGTCGACGCGGGACTGGGCGTGCGGGAGCTCGCGGCCGCCGTCCGCAGTGGTCAGCTCCTGCGCATCGCCGACGGGGTCTTCCTGGCGCCCGGGGTGGCGGACCAGGCCCGCGCGCGACTGGCGGCGATCCCGCAGCCGTTCACGCTCAGCCAGGCGCGGCAGGCGTGGGCGACCAGCCGGAGGGTCGCCGTCCCGTTGATGGAGTGGCTCGACGCCCGGGGCGTGACGGTCCGGCTCCCGGACAACACCCGCCGGCTGCGCTGACCCTCAGGTACGGACGCCGTCGGTCACCGCCCCGCGGACCTCGACCACGTCGAGCACGTCGATAGTCGGCTCGACGGGCGGCCGGGTACCGCCGAACGCCGCGTCCACGGCCGGGTGCACCCGCTCCTCGAAGGCGCGGTCGCACTGTTCCTTGCTCTCCCACACGTCGATGTAGCGCAGCCCGCCGGCCGGGTTCCGCACGCAGAGGTGCATCAGCAGGCCGTCCATGGGCGCATCGCCGAGAACGTCGGTGATGCGGCCGTAGAACTCGGCGTCGATGGGCAGGTCTTGCGTCCAGGCGTAGACCATGACGGGTCTCCCTATTCGGTCCGAATGTCCTTCGGACGGATTCGGGTAGCCTGGCGCCCATGGCAGAGGACGTCAAGCCCCCCGCGCGTCGGCGCTACACGTCCGCCGTCCGCGCGGAGCAGGCGGCCGCTACCCGGCGCGCGGTGCTCGACGCTGCCCGTGACCTGTTCGCCGAGGACGGCTACGCGGCCACGAGCATCGCCGCGATCGCCGCGCGGGCCGGCGTCGCCGTGGACACCGTCTACGCCGCCGCCGGCCGCAAACCGGCACTGCTCCGGGAACTGGTCGAGACGACGCTGTCCGGCACCGATCAGGCCGTGCCCGCGGACCAGCGCGACTACGTGCTCCGGATCCGGGCCGCGGCGTCTGCGCGGGAGAAGATCGCGATCTACGCGGCCGCGGTCTCCGAGATCGGGGTCCGGATGGCGCCCGTGCACCGGGCGCTGGCCGAGGCAGCGGTCAGCGACGGGGACTGTGCCGCCCTGCGCGCCGAGATCAGCAGGCGCCGGGCGGACAACATGCGGCTGTTCGCCGCTGACCTGCGTGCGACCGGCGAACTGCGGGCCGACCTCACCGACGACGAGGTCGCCGACATCGTCTGGAGCACGAACGCCGCCGAGTTCCGGGCGCTCCTGGTGGGGGAGCGGGGCTGGTCGGCGGAGCGGTTCGGCACCTTTCTCGCCGACGCCTGGAGCCGGGTGCTGCTTGCCTGACGTCGGGGGTCGGCGAAGCCGGTGCGCACTCGGAAGCTACGTCTGCGAGCAGTAGTCGCCAGGCCTCAGTCGGTCGGTACCCAGTGGGCGGGTCGCTTCTCCCGGAACGCCGCGATCCCCTCCTGGCCCTCGTCGCTCGCGAAGAAGTCGGCGGAGAGTTCCAGCAGGTCCCCGAACTGCAGCGGCGGTGCCCCGGCTCGCAGCAGCCGCTTGGTCTCGGCCAGCGCCGCCGGCGCACCCGCGGTCAGTTCGATCAATTGGGCGCGCAGTTCCCCGTCGACGTCGGCGTCGGGCACGACGAGGTCGACCAGCCCGCCGACGGCCGCCGTCGCCGCGTCGAAGACCTTGCCGGTGAGCATCAGCCGGTGGGCCATGTGCGGAACCATCCGGGGAAGCACCACAGCGGAGATGACGGCCGGCACCAGGCCGAGTCGTACCTCGGAGAAGGCGAACGTCGCCGACTCCGCTGCGACGACGACGTCGCAGGCGGCCAGCAGCCCCACGCCCCCCGCCCGAGCGGGCCCACGGACGACGGCGACCACTGGCTTCGGTGAGCTCCAGATCGACTCGAGCAGGTCGGGGAACTCGCGCACGCCCTGGTCCTGCGCGCCGCCGCCGGCTGCCTCGGCGAGGTCCATCCCGGAGCAGAACACCCGGCCGGTGTGGTCGAGCACGATCACCCGCACCGCGTCGTCGGCGAGGGCCGCGGCGAGGGCGTCGCGCAGCTGCGCGCGCAGGGCCCGGGAGAGCGCGTTGCGGTTGGTGGGGGAGTCCAGGGTGAGCGTCGCGACGCCGCGCGAGACCGCCACCTGCACCACTCTGTCCGAAGTCACGTCCGGCATCCTGCCGGGCGGTGGCGGGGGCCAGCATCTCGGGAGCAGGGCACACTGGGAGCAGATGAACACCGTCCTGCCGCTGCTTTCCGACTCGGGTCCGGCCCCCGGGTCACCCGGACCCGACCGGCTCCCCGACAGTGCCCGCGCCGGCCTGACGACGACGCCGTTCGGCCTCTACGTGCACGTGCCCTTCTGCGCGACCCGCTGCGGCTACTGCGACTTCAACACCTACACCTCCGACGAGCTGGGCCCCGGCGCCAACCGCGCCGAGTACGCCGGCACCGCGATCGCCGAGCTGCGCCGCGCCGCGCTGACCTTGGGTCCTGACCTGCCGTCGATCTCCACCGTGTTCGTCGGCGGGGGCACGCCCACACTGCTGCCGGCCGACGACCTCGCCGCCGTTCTTGCGGCAGCCCGCGACCTGTTCCCCATGGACGACGACGTCGAGGTGACCACCGAGGCCAACCCCGAGTCGGTCACCCCCGCCTCGCTGGCCCGCCTGCGCGAGGCCGGCTTCACCCGGGTCAGCCTCGGCATGCAGTCCGCCGCCGAGCACGTGCTCGCCGTCCTGGACCGCCGGCACACCCCCGGCCGGGCGGTCGAGGCCGCGCACGAGGCCCGCGCCGCCGGCTTCGAGCACGTCAACCTCGACCTCATCTACGGCGCGCCGGGGGAGACCGACGCCGACTGGGCCGCCTCCCTCG
>JAOPUS010000006.1 GCA_025963345.1 Blastococcus sp.
CACGCTGAGGCCCAGGAACCGGTGCACCCGGCCCATCCACTCCGCGTCACGGGCGGCGAGGTAGTCGTTGGTCGTGACCACGTGCACGCCGTCGCCGGTCAGGGCGTTGAGGTACGCGGCCAGCACACCGGTCAGGGTCTTGCCCTCACCGGTCTTCATCTCGGCGACTTGGCCCAGGTGCAGCGCCGCACCGCCCATGAGCTGCACGCGGTAGTGCCGCTGGCCCAGGGTCCGGGTAGCGGCCTCGCGCACGACGGCGAACGCCTCGGGCAGCAACTGGTCGAGGGTTTCCCCCTCGGCGTATCGCTCCTTGAACTCGTCGGTCTTGGCCCGAAGTTCCGCGTCGGTCAGCGCACCGATGTCGTCGGCGTGCGACTCGACCGCATCGGCGATCTTGGAGAGCCGTCGGACGATCTTGCCCTCACCGGCACGGAGAAGTTTCTGGAACACCACACCCCCAGCGTAGGCGGCAGAACCGGCAAGGTCGCCCAGACGAGGCCGTGCGGTGCTCCGTAGCCTGCAGCGGTGGCCCGCGACCCGTCCGACCCCGGCCCCGAACTGCTCGCATTCCTCACCGAGCGGCACCTGGCGACGTTCACGACACTGCGCGCCGACGGCTCTCCGCACGTCGTCCCCGTGGGCGTCACGTACGACGCCGCGACCCGCACCGCACGCGTGATCACGTCCGGCAACTCGGCCAAGGCGCGGCACGTCCGGGACGGGCAGCCGCGCGTCGCCGTCTGCCAGGTCGAGGGACGGCGCTGGGTCACTCTCGAAGGGACGGCGGTGGTACGCGAGGACGCGGACGCCGTCGCCGACGCCGTCGAGCGCTACGCCCGCCGGTACCGCCAGCCGCGGGAGAACCCGGCGCGGGTGGCGATCGAGATCTCCGTCGACCGCATCCTGGGCAACGCATGACCCTGGACCTGTCGGCCGTCGACCTGCGCACCGAGGTGGTGCGCACCGAACGGCTCGTGCTGCGCCCGTTCCGCCCCACCGACGTCGACGCCGTCCACCGCGCCTCGCAGGATCCGGAGACCCAGCGCTGGTGAAAGGACCTCCGTGCCCCCCAGCCCTCGCACGCTCGGGCCGGGCCCCTGCACGGAGGCCGTGACGGGAGGACCGGCTCGGACTCTCCGTGGTCATCGAGGTCGACGGCGAACTCGTGGGCACCGGCGGCCTCTACCTGCGGGGCGGCCGGCTCGGACCCGAGATCGGCTACACGATCGCGCCGTGGGCGCGCCGGCAGGGCTACGCCGCCGAGGCGGCGCACGGGCTGGCGGAATGGGGCCTCGGTCTGGGCGCCCCGCGGGTGCACCTGTTCGTCGACGTCCGCAACACCGCCTCCCAGGCCACCGCGGTGCGGGCCGGGTTCACCCCGGAAGGGACGGTCCGGGCATGCCTGGAGTACCGGGACGGCTCCCGGGGCGACGCGGTGCTCTTCGGGCGGCTGGCCGGCGACTGACCGACCGGTCCGGGAGGGCACGGCGCACCGCGCCCTCCCGGCCGGGTCAGGCGGGTGCGGCCGCCTTGCGGACCGCGGTCTGGGCGGCGCGGACGGGGCCGGCGCCGTTCAGCGGGAGCTCGGTCAGCCGGAGCAGGCCGTAGTCGTAGGCGTGCCGGCGGTAGACGACCGTCGGCTGGCCGGTCTCGGCGCACTGGAAGAGGAAGAAGTCGTGGCCGACCAGCTCCATCTCGTGGAGGGCCTGATCGACGGTCATGGGAGTGGCGGGGTGGTGCTTCTCCCGTACGACCCGGCCGGGCAGATGCTCGTCCAGATCGGTCATGTGCGGACCCTCGGCCAGCTGCCGGTCGAGGTCCAGGGCCGCTGCGGCGCCGAGGTCGCCCTCGACGGCGGTGTTGCCGGTCAGCCGGACGCTGGCGGGCGTGCGGCGGCCGTGGTGCACCCGGCGGCGATCAGCCGCACGGCGCAACCGGTTGTCGAGCTTGGCGCACGCGAGATCCAGCGCCGCGTAGAAGTCGGGACCACAGGCCTCTGCCCGGATGACCGGGCCCTTGCCGCGCAGGGTGATTTCCACACGCTGGCAATTGGATGCCTGTCGCGGGTTCTTCTCATGGAAGAGCTCGACGTCGATGCGCGAGAGCTTGGTGTCGAACCGCTCCAGCTGACCGACCTTGTCCTCGACATGTTGGCGGTAATGCTCCGGAACCTCGACGTTACGACCTCGGACCACGATTTCCATGTGACCTCCCGGTTGGACGGGTGTAGTCGCTTCGACGCTAGTCGCTCACACCCGGTCCCGACAGTCGGCCGAGAGGGTGGTCCGGGACGTTCCCGGACCGCTTCGGGACAACGCGCAGGTCGCCTGCTGAAGTCGCCCCGAGGATCCGCCGCGGGGTCGCGGCGACCACCGCTGCGAGCACCGGCGGGTCGCCCGGCCGGATGCCGGCGGCCAGCGCCGTGGCGGCCTCGGTGAGCGTCGCGCCGCTGGTGACGACGTCGTCGACGAGTACCAGGAGCGCTCCGGAGGTCGGCTCGGCGGTCCACCGGAAGGTCCCGGCCAGGTTGTCCCGGCGGGCGGCCGCCGACAGCCCCGCCGAGTCGCGCACCCTCCCCTGCCGCCGCAGCAGCCTGGCCTCGGCAGCGGGCAGTCCCGCCGCCTGCAGTTCCGCCACCGCGCGGGCGGTCAGCTCCCGCACGTGGTCCCGGCCGCGAGTGCGCAGGGCCGTGCGCGAGCTGGGCACCGGCACCAACAGCACCGGCCCGGAGGCGTCCGGCACGGCGCTCACCACCGCGGCGACAGCGAGCGCGAGCGCCGTCCCCAGGGGGCCGGCGAGCTCGGTCCGGCCCCGCTCCTTGAAGGCGTTGACGGCCGGACGCACCGGGCCGCTGTAGGCCCCCGCGGCGACGGTCGGCGGGAAGCCCCATGGGAACCGGCGCGGCGCCGCCGGCCGGGGTACCGCGAGCAGCCCCGCACACCGCCGGCAGAGGATCTGCCCGGGCAGCCCGCAGCCCGCGCAGGTGCGGGGCAGGACGAGGTCGGCCAGCGCTCCGAGGAGGGAGGACCTGGCCACCGCCCCACCCTAAGGCCCCGTCCCGAGGCTCACGCCGAGCCTGCGAGGCGTGAGGAGGACGGGGTCCTTCTCCTGTGGACGGCTCAGAGCGGGTAGAAGGGCGCCGTCCCGGGCAGCGGCTCGGCCCCGCGCACCAGGGTCACCCAGGTGCCGCCGGCCAGCTGCCAGACCGTGCCGCCCGCGTCGACGAGTGGCTGGCGGGTCGGCGCCGCGGCGATGGACTCCGGCTGGCTGGGGAGGCCGGCCGTCGGGACGGCGGACAGCCCCCAGCCGTCGACGCCCACCTCGTAGGGCACGACGCGGTCGTCACTCTGGTTGCGGGCGAGCACCAGCAGGTTCCCGCTGTCCCGCCACGTGACGTCGACCACCTGGGACAACGACGGGGCGATGTCGCGCAGGTCCCGGAGCTCCACGCTGCCGCCCTGGGCACGGACGACGGTCCCGACGTAGAGGCCGCGGCCGGCCGGGCCGTCGACGACGAGCGCGGCACGGACACCGTCGGGCGAGAGCCGCAGGACGTCCGCGCGGCCGAGGCCCGGCAGCGTCGGCGTGTTCACCGCCTGGGGCGCCGCGCCGGCCGGTACGCGCACCACGGCCGTGCCGTCGCGCACCACCCACGCCTCCGAGCGGGTGGACGCGACCGTCGGCGAGTCCAGCGTGGAGGCGGTCAGCACCGGCGCGAGCCCACCGTCGTAGGGCCCCGCGTACAACGTCGCACCGGACGCGTCGGTCCGGACCCCGACGAGGAAGGACAGCTTCCCGGTGCGCGGGTCGGCCGAGATCGCGGCGCTGGACAGCCCGTAGACACCCGTGCCCGCAGGCCCCGGCGAGGGGGCCCCGGTGGAGACGGTGTGCAGCGCGCCTCCGCTGACGTAGTGACCGACCGCGTCCAGGGGCACCGCGTCGGCGGCGAAGGCGGCCCAGTCCTCGACGGTCTGCTCGGCGGGGATCCCCGCGATGTCGACCGGTTCGCCGTCCACACGGATCTCCACCGTGCGGATGCGGAGCGGCTCGAGGGTCCAGACGATCTGCGCGCAGATCTCCGAGAGCACCGGCGCCGGGTCGGCCGTCAGCGCGGTCAGGTCGACGACGGCCGACTGGCCGTCCACCGTGACCGCGCTGCGCAGCTGAGCGCCGTTCAGCGGGTTGCGGACCCCCGCCGCGATCGCCCCGGACGGCCCGTCCAGCACCCGCTGGATCAGCGCGGTCGGTTGCGCGTCGCCCTTGATCATCAGACGCGGATCGGGCACCACCCGCTGCCCGGTGGGATCGAGGAAGAAGGCGTCCCGCTCGACGTAGAGCCGTTCGAAGTCGGGCTGGAGGATGATCAGCCCGTCCGGCGGGTCGGTGATCCGCCACTCGCCGTCCACCTGCTCGAGGTTGAACTGACGGGTGAAGACCCCTGTCCCGCCGACGGTGAACACCCCGCGCGGATCGACTGTGCCGACGGGGTTCGCCGACAGGGTGACCGCGTCCGCCTGGGTGGCGACCGTCGCGTAGTCCGGGCTCAGCACGGTGATGCTGGCCTCGTCCGACCACGTCCCGGCCGCCTCGGGCGCGAGGTGCTCACGGGCCACCGGGTGACCGGGACGGGCGCTGGCCGCGGCGTCGATGAACCCGCGGACGATCTCCTCCGGCGTCGCCCCCGGCTCCGGTGACAACGGCTCGATGCCGACGGTCTCGGCCGGCCGGGAGGGCGCCTGGGTGATCTGCACGGCCGCCGACGAGCTCGGCACGGTCGAGCAGCCGGCGACGGCGAGCAGCAGCGCCAGCACGGGCGCCCAGCGCGCGCCGGGGGTGCGCGTCATGCCGGCGCTCCGGGACGCCGGACGACCGCCGGGCGCAGCGGCAGCGGCGAGCTGGTGAGGTCGCCGTCGGCGGTCAGCGGGAGCGTGAGCCGGAACTGGGCACCGGCGCCGGGCTGCCCCCAGACCTGGAGCCAGCCGCCGTGCAGGCGGGCGTCCTCGAGACTGATCGACAGCCCGAGGCCGCTGCCCCCCACGGTCCGGACGCGGGAAGGGTCGGCCCGCCAGAACCGGTCGAAGACGTGCTGGGCGTCGGTCGAGCTCAGGCCCACCCCGAAGTCGCGGACGGTCACCGCGGCCGCGGTCCGGTTCGCGGCCAGGGTGATCTCGATCGGCCGCCCGGCCCCGTGCTCGATGGCGTTGCCGACCAGGTTGCGCAGGATCCGCTCCACCCGGCGGGCGTCGACCTCGGCGATCACGTCCTCGTCGGGCCGGTTCACCACCAGCTCGGAGTCGTGCCGCTCGGAGAGCGCCCACATGCCGGCCGCCACCCGGGCGACGAGCGCACCCAGGTCCACCGGCTCGGCGTCCAGGACCGCGGCCCCGGCGTCGTAACGGCTGATCTCCAGCAGGTCGGTCAACAGCCCCTCGAACCGGTCGAGCTCGGCGCGCAGCAGCTCGGCCGAGCGGGACACGTGCGGCGGGAAGTCCCCGCGCGCGTCATGCAGCACGTCGGCGGCCATCTGCACTGTCGTCAGCGGCGTCCGCAGCTCGTGGGAGACGTCGGAGGTGAAGCGCTGCTGCAGCTGCGACAGCCCCTCCAGCTGGGTGATCTGTCGTTGCAGACTGTCGGCCATCGCGTTGAAGCTGGTCGCCAGCCGGGCCAGATCGTCCTCCCCGCGCACGACCATCCGCTGCTCCAGCTGCCCGTCGGCGAGCCGCTGGGCGATGCCGGCCGCCCGGCGCACCGGGTCGACCACCAGCCGGGTCACCAGCACGCCGATGCCGACGACGAACAGGGTCAGCGCGACCCCGCTGATGATGACCGTGCTGCGGATGAGGGAGAGGCTCTCCTGCTCCTGGTCCAGCGGGAAGGCGTAGTACAGCTCGATCTGCTGGCTGCCGGCGGAGTCACTGGGTACCGCGGCGCCGATGAGCAGCGTCGGCTGCGGCTGCCGCCGACTGTCGGGCACCAGGGCGTACTGCCAGGCCTGGCGGCCGTCGTCGACCGCGGCGCGCAGATCGGCCGGCAGGGCCCGCCGCAGCAGCGGCCGGCTCTCCGCCGCACGGGGCACGTCGCCGGTTCGGTGGATCATGACGACGTCGAAGTCACCGGCGGCGCCGCCCCGGCTGACCAGCTGGGTCACCGTGCGGTTCAGCGCCGAGCGGACGCTCGCGGCGTCACCGGTGGCGATGCCGGCCACCTGGGTCTGCGCGTAGATCACGCCGGCCTGGGCCTGGTCGATGGCCGCCTGCCGCTTGACCGACAAAAGTTGGTCCCGGATCTGGCTGAAGAGAACGAGACTGACGATCACCACCACCGTGCCGGCGACGACCATCGTGATGGCGCCGATGCGGACCTGCAGCGAGGAACGCCAGGTGCGCAGCGCGCGGACGGCGAGCCGCCGGGAGAGAACGTACGTCCGGCGGCGCAGGCGCACCGACCGGCGCCGCAGGCCGCGGCGGATCCGGCGCAGTTCGGCCGCGCTGCGGGACGGCGTGCGAACGGGCGGCGCCTGGGCGTCGACGTCGCTGCGGGGAAGATCCGTTCGCGTCACTGCCGGTCGGTCATCGCACCCGTGCGGGACCTCGCGGGCTCGATCACAGTGCTCACCGGTCCGCTCCCGCGCTCACGGGGGGCCGGCCTTGTAGCCGACACCCCGCACGGTCAGCACCACCTCGGGCTTCTCCGGGTCGCGCTCGATCTTGGCGCGGAGGCGCTGCACGTGGACGTTGACCAGCCGGGTGTCGGCCGCGTGCCGGTAGCCCCAGACCTGCTCGAGCAGCAGCTCGCGGGTGAACACCTGGCGAGGCTTGCGGGCCAGCGCGACCAGCAGGTCGAACTCCAGCGGGGTCAGCGCGATCGGGGCGCCGTCCCGGATGACCTGGTGGGCGGGGACGTCGATCTGCACGTCGCCGATCGCGAGGTTCTCCGCCTGGCCGGTCTCACCGCGGCGCAGCTGGGCACGCACACGGGCGACCAGCTCGACCGGCTTGAAGGGCTTGGTGACGTAGTCGTCGGCCCCGGCCTCGAGCCCCTGGACGACGTCGATCGTGTCGCCCTTGGCGGTCAGCATCACGATCGGGACGGTGGACTGGGTGCGGATGTCCTGACAGATCTGCAGGCCGTTGCGGCCGGGCAGCATCAGGTCCAGGAGCACCAGGTCCGGCCGGGTCTGCTGGAAGACCCCCACCGCCCGGTTGCCATCGGAGACGAAGGCAGGTTCGTACCCCTCGCGGCGCAGCACGATGCCGAGCATCTCGGCGAGGGCGGCGTCGTCATCGACGACGAGGACACGGCCGCGGCTGGGCCCGTTCTGCGGAGCGGTGGGTGGCACGGCGACCATTCTGCGCTGATCAGGGGAAAAGGTGGCCCACCCGCCCGGGGGACTTACCCCCGGGCGGGTGGTGAGGTGCTGGACCGGCCATCCTTCAGGGTCCCGCGCCGAGCGTGGGGGGAAGGATGGTCCTCTTAGTAGCGGTAGTGGTCGCTCTTGAAGGGACCCTCGACCGGGACGCCGATGTAGTCGGCCTGCACCTTGGTCAGCTCGGTCAGCTTCACGCCGAGCGCGTCCAGGTGGTGGCGGGCGACGTGCTAGTCGATCTTCTTCGGCAGCACGGTGACGCCGGGGGTCTGGCCCTCGTAGGCCGCCCGGTTGTTCCACAGCTCGATCTGGGCCAGCACCTGGTTGGAGAACGAGGCGCTCATGACGAAGCTCGGGGGCCCGGTGGCGTTGCCCAGGTTCAGCAGCCGGCCCTCGGAGAGCACGATGATCGTGTGGCCGTCGGCGAACCGCCACTCGTCGACCTGCGGCTTGATCGTCGTCCGGGTGACCCCGGGCGTACGGGCGAGGCCGGCCATGTCGATCTCGTTGTCGAAGTGGCCGATGTTCCCGATGATCGCCTGGTGCTTGGTCGAGGCGAGCTGCTCGGCGCTGATGATGTCCTTGTTGCCGGTCGTGGTGATGATGATGTCGGCCTTGCCGATCACCTCGTCCAGCGTGGTCACCTCGTAGCCGTGCATCGCCGCCTGCAGCGCGCAGATCGGGTCGATCTCGGTCACGATCACGCGGGCGCCCTGGCCGCGCAGCGACTCTGCGGAGCCCTTGCCGACGTCGCCGTAGCCGCACACGACGGCGACCTTGCCGCCGATCATCACGTCGGTCGCCCGGTTGATGCCGTCGACGAGCGAGTGCCGCACGCCGTAGAGGTTGTCGAACTTGCTCTTGGTCACCGAGTCGTTGACGTTGATCGCGGGGAAGAGCAGGCGGCCGTCACGGGCGAGCTCGTAGAGCCGCATGACGCCGGTGGTGGTCTCCTCGGTGACGCCCTTGATGTTCTGGCCGACCGTGGTCCAGCGCCGGTCGTCCTCGGTCAGGCTCTGGCGCAGGGTCTCGAGGATGATCGAGTACTCCTCGGAGTCCGCCTCGGTGGTGTCGGGGACCGCCCCCTCGGCTTCGAACCGGGTGCCCAGGTGCACCAGGAGGGTGGCGTCGCCACCGTCGTCGAGCAGCATGTTCGGGCCGACGATCGCGCCGCTCTCGTCGCGGAACTCGAACAGTCGCTGCGTGCACCACCAGTACTCCTCCAGCGTCTCGCCCTTCCAGGCGAACACCGGGACACCGGTGGGCTGCTCGGGCGTGCCGTCGCCGACGACGATCGCCGCGGCGGCGTGGTCCTGCGTCGAGAAGATGTTGCAGCTGACCCAGCGCACGTCGGCGCCCAGCGCCGTCAGGGTCTCGATGAGGACGGCGGTCTGCACCGTCATGTGCAGCGAGCCGGCGATGCGCGCGCCGGCCAGCGGCTGGGCGTCGCCGTACTCGGCGCGCAGTGCCATCAGGCCGGGCATCTCGTGCTCGGCGAGCTGCAGCTCCTTGCGGCCGAAGCCGGCGAGGGAGAGATCGGCAACCTTGAAGTCACCGTCGGTCAGGGTTCCGGTGGTCGTGCGGGTGCCAGTGCTGGCGGTCATGTCGCTCCAGGGGGCGGGGCCGGGCGGCTGCGCAGGGCGCAGCAGCGCCGTCTCGGCGGTCTGCGGATTGAGCGAGCATGCCGAGGCTTCGGCGGGGCTCGTGCCGTGTTCCAGGGTACGACGACGGCGCAACCCCCGGCGTACGCGTGTGCCGGGTGCGTTCCTGCGAGCGCGGAGCGTCAGGCGAGGTTGGTGGTCGCCCGGTAGAGGACGGCGGGACCGGACGCGGTGACCGGCGTGCCCGCGGGCACGAACGCCGCGCGGCCCTTCCCGAGGGTCACCTCGGCGTCGGCGGAGACCAGGACGGCGGTGCCCTCGGTGCACAGCAGCACCTGCGGGCCGCGGGTGGTGAGCGTGCCGGACTGGCCGTCGAGCTGGCAGCGGGTGAGGTCGAAGTCGTCGACCGGCACCGGGTAGCGCAGTCCTCCGGGCCCGAGGACCGGGTGGATGACCGGTACCCGGCCGTCGGTGAAGTCCAGCACCTCGAGCAGGGCGGCCAGGTCGACGTGCTTTCCGGTGAGGCCGCCGCGCAGCACGTTGTCCGAACCGGCCATGACCTCGACGCCGGCACCGCACAGGTAGGCGTGCAGGTTCCCGGCGGGCAGGAACACCGCCTCCCCCGGGGCCAGCTTCAGGTGGTTGCACATCAGCGAGATGACCACGCCCGGATCACCGGGATAGGTCTCCGCGAGGGAGGCCGCCCACCGGTAGGTGTTGATGAACTCGGGGTCGTGAGCGGTCACGAACCGGGCGGCGGCCTCGGCGACCGCGCTGACGAGTACCGCGCGTTGCTCCGGGGAGAGCGCGATCACCTGCGGGATGGCCGCCCGCAGCCCACCGCGGGCGAGCGCGGCGATGGTGGGCTTCAGCTCGGGCACCTGGAGCTTGGCCAGGCAGTGCAGCGACTCCTCCACCGGCCGGAAGCCGCAGAGTGCCTCGAAGGTGGTCAGGGCGAGCAGCAGTTCCGGCTTGTGGAACGGGTCCTTGAACGTCCGCGTCGGGTCATCGCGCGGCACGCCGGCGGCCTCCTCGGCGGCGAACCCGGCC
>JAOPUS010000106.1 GCA_025963345.1 Blastococcus sp.
TCGAGAGCCAGCGGGTGACCCCGGCCAGCCGCACCGCGCTGCTCCTGGGGCGGGTGCTGCGCGACGTCGTCGTCCTCCTCGTGCAGGGGACCTTGCTGGTGCTGGTCTCCATCCCGCTGGGGCTGCGGGCGCCGTTCCTGGGCGTCGTCCTGACGCTGATCGTCATCGCGCTGCTCGGGGCGGCGTTCGCGTCGGTGTCCTACGCGCTGGCCCTGACACTCAAGAGCGAGGACGCCTTCGCGCCGCTGCTCAACGCGTTCGTGCTGCCGGTGCTGCTGCTGTCCGGGATCCTGCTGCCCATGACCCTGGCCCCGGGCTGGCTGCAGGCGATCAGCGACGTGAACCCGCTCAAGCACGTCGTCGAGGGCACCCGCGAGTTCTTCGTGGGCGGCTACGACACCTCGACGGCGTGGTGGGGCGCCGCGCTGACCGTCGTGCTGGCGGTGCTCGGGTGGATGTTCGGCGTGCGCCGGTTCCGCCGGGAGTCCCGCTGACAACCCCTGGGGTCACTGGGACGACTGGTACCCCATAGGGGGACACGCCGGGTCCCGATAGGGGGAGAGGACACGAAACTGTCACCTGGCGGGCCTAGCGTCCGCGGTGGATGACGAGCTGCCCTCGCCGTCCACGGGAGGCCCGGTTGGTGCTGACGTTCACGTCGACCAGAGGGGCCGGAACCCGGCCTCTGCGCCGGGGCCCGGCCACCTTCGAGCGGGGGCGCGCCGTGCGCCCCACGGGAGTCGATTCGTGACCACTGGCCGCCGCACGTTCGTCCTCGACACCTCCGTCCTCCTCTCCGACCCCGGTGCGCTGCTGCGCTTCGGCGACTCCGACGTGGTGCTCCCGCTCGTCGTGGTCGGGGAACTGGAGGCCAAGCGCGACCACCCGGAACTGGGCTGGTTCGCCCGGCAGGCCCTGCGGATCCTCGACGATCTGCGGGTCACCCACGGGCGCCTGGACGCGCCGGTGCCGGTGGGGGAGGACGGCGGGACGCTGCACGTCGAGCTCAACCACAGCGACCCGAAGGTGCTGCCGGCCGGCTTCCGCAACGACAGCAACGACAGCCGGATCATGGTCGTCGCGCTGAATCTGCGTGCTGAGGGCAGGAACGTCTCCCTGATCACCAAGGACGTTCCGCTGCGTGTGAAGGCCGCAGCCGTCGGCCTGGACACCGACGACTACCGGATGCACGACGCCAAGGACGCCGGCTGGACCGGGATGGCCGAGATCTCCCTGGACGACGCCGAGCTCGACGACCTCTACGACGCCGGCGAGGCGTTCGTGCCGGCCGCGGGCGAGCTGCCGCCGCACACCGGGCTGGTGCTGCTGTCCTCCCGGGGCTCGGGGCTGGGACGGGTGACCGCGGACAAGCAGGTGCGGCTGGTGCGCGGCGACCGCGAGGCGTTCGGCCTGCACGGCCGCTCCGCCGAGCAGCGGGTCGCCCTCGACCTGCTGCTCGACCCGGAGATCGGCATCGTCTCCCTCGGCGGCCGCGCCGGCACCGGGAAATCGGCGCTGGCGCTGTGCGCGGGCCTGGAGTCGGTCATGGAGCGGCGGGCGCACAAGAAGGTCGTGATCTTTCGGCCGCTGTACGCCGTCGGCGGCCAGGAGCTGGGCTATCTCCCTGGTGGCGAGAACGAGAAGATGTCGCCCTGGGCGCAGGCGGTCTACGACACCCTCGGGGCTCTGGTCTCCCCGGCCGTCATCGACGAGATCGACAGTCGCGGGCTGATCGAGGTGCTGCCGTTGACCCACATCCGCGGGCGGTCCCTGCACGATTCGTTCGTGATCGTGGACGAGGCGCAGTCCCTCGAGCGCGGCGTGCTGCTGACCGTGCTCTCGCGCCTCGGTTCCGGGTCGCGGGTCGTGCTGACCCACGACGTCGCCCAGCGGGACAACCTGCGGGTCGGCCGGCACGACGGCATCACCGCAGTGATCGAGGCACTGAAGGGCCACCCGCTGTTCGCGCACGTGACCCTGACCCGCTCCGAGCGCTCGCCGATCGCCGCGCTGGTCACCGAGATGCTGGAGGACCTCCCCCTCTGACGCCCGGCTCGAGGGGTGTTGTTCGCGCTGTCGGGGTTCTGCAGAAGCCAGGGAGCGCGAACAACACCCCTGAGCCTGGTCATCGTCCTTGCGACAACGCCCGATCCCGCGCCCGCCGGACCCGTGCGGCCAGGCGATCCGGGCGCCGCAGGTCGGACCAGACCCAGCGGACCACGCCCCAGTTCTCGTCCCGGATGGCGTCCTCGCGGCGCTTCTCGGCGAACACGGGGTCGCCTGCTTCCTGGCCCGGTCGGAGCAGACGGCCGTACTTGATCCGCCCGTCGAACTCGCCGACCAGCCGCTCGGCCTCCCAGGCGAAGTCCGAGCGTCCCACGAGGGCGCCGTCCGTTGATCGGATCTCGAACTGCAGTGACGACGGCGGGAGCTTCCAGCGGTGCAGGATCACGCGGCTGCGTGACTCGCCGACGCTCTCGCTCCTCCCGTCAGCAGCGGTGACCGCTCGAGCCGCGCTCCGGCTGCCGGGGGTGCCGGCGATGTCGAACAGTCGCCCGCGCAGGACCTCGTGCGACAGGACGCCGAGGTGCAGCGCGGCATCGAGCGCCACGACGGCTGCCTCGTGCGGCAGTGACCGGGCCAGATCCAGCGCGGTCCGGATCGGATCTGTCACCTGCAGCCCGTCGACCTCCACCACTTCGTCGTCCAAGAGCCGCGCGACGTGGCAGCACAGGACGGCGCTGGTGTCGTTCCAGGCGCGGGGCCGGCGCGTGACGTGCACCCGATCGAGAGGAACGTCCCAGAGGGGCAACCCATGCAGGACCGCAGCCGACTGATGGCTCACGACGGCGGGTCGGCGTAGCCCGGCGATCGTCGCGCGGACCAGCAGGCGATGCCGGGCGGCACCATCCACCGGGAGGACCGAGTCGACGTAGGCGCCCCTGCGCAGCCGGTTCAGCTCTCCTGCTCGGACGAGGCGGCCCAGTTCGTCGTCCGACCAGCCGGTCGCGACGGCGTCGCGACGCAGGAGGATCTCGTCCAGGGGCTCGGCGGCATCGGTCATGCCGGCGACGGTCCGCGTTCCGCGGGGTCCTCGGGGAGAGCTGGTGAGATCCGTGGACAACCGCGCGGGCTGTGGACGAGCCGCTATCCGGGTGTTACTCGCGGCTCAGGAGTTCTGCAGACCTCCAGGAGCGCGAGAAGCACGCCGAAGGCAGCGGCGAACCGAAGCGGCGGGGTCAGTCGAGGGTCGAGCGCTCGTCGTCGGTGGCGGATGCCGACGGCGGAGTGGCTCCCGGACGCCCGGCCCGCTTGGCCGACCGGACGGGGGTGCGCGGCGTGCTCGCGTACCGCAACAGAGCGACCGCGCCCCAGCCCGCCCCGAGGCACCAGGGCAGGCGGCTCATCATCTCCTCGGTCGAGAGATCTCCCCGTAGCCCGAGGGCCAGCACGGGCAGGGCCAGCACGAACCCGACGAGGAGCACGTCCCAGCGGAACGGGCTCATGCCTGCGGGTTCTCCAGCCGCTCACAGAGGAGCGAGGCCCAGCGGTGCGGCGTCGCGCGGGCGCCGTCGAGCAGCGCCACGGGGGCGTCCACGCGGCGGAGCACGGCGGCCGGGTCGGCGCTGAGGTCGGTGTCCTGGACGATCAGCGCGTCGACCTGGGGCAGCCCGTCCATCCACGGCTCGAGGTCCTCGGGCTTGCGGGTGGCCTCGACGACCGCCCAGACCGCGACCGGCATCCAGATGGCCATCATCTGCGCCGTCCAGTACGCGTCGGTGCGCATCGGGGCGTCGACGGCCACGATGGTCACCGTGCCGGCGACGTCGGCGTCCTCACGGCGGTTGATCGCGGCGCCGACCGTGGTCACGCGGCTGCTCTCGGGAGCGAGACCGGCGAGGTCTCCGCGGGTGGCCCACTGCACGCGGTCGGGGTCCAGCCGAAGCGAGGCGGCCAGCGTCTGCGCCGCCCGAAGGGTCTCAACGCCGGGGCCCACCACGAACAGGACCTCACCGGCGCCGTTGGGCAGCTCCGGTGCCTTCGGGAGGCGGAGGGCCAGCGCGCGGGTCAGGGCGGCATAGGTGCCGTGCTCGGCGACGTTGCCGGCGAAGGTCGCGCCGAGCAGATCGCGGGGCACGCCGAGCTCCACGAGCTTGTCCGCGATCTCACCCGAGGCGATCGCCACGGGGACGACCGGGGCGGCGGCGACCGGCTCGGCGACGGTCTCGGTGAACAACTCGGTGGGCTCGAACAGCTGCTCGGGGATCTCCGGGCTCGCCATGAGCGGTGCCAGGGGCAGCCGCGTCACGGTGGCCAGCGACCGGCCCGGCGACGGCTGGGCCGGCGCCGTGACAGGGGCCCACACGTCCTCGACGTCCGGGACGCCCGGGGCGTCCGCCACCGGGGCAGCCGACTCGGCGGCCCAAACCGTCGGCGCGGGGGGCGTGGCCGCAGGAGCCTTCGCCGCGGGAGCCGCGGGCGGGGGGACGGCGCGCCGGGACGGCGCCGGGGGCACCGGCGGACGGCCGCGGCCACG
>JAOPUS010000108.1 GCA_025963345.1 Blastococcus sp.
GGACGCGCTGCAGGCCGACGCCCCGCCCTCGACCTCCGCCGACCTGCGGGCCGACTGGCTGGCCGTCATCTCCAGCCCGGACGGCGCGGACAAGACCTGGGTCACCGAGCAGTACGACCGCTACGTCCGCGGCAACACCGTCCTCGCCCAGCCCGAGGACGCCGGCGTCGTCCGCATCGACGAGGAGAGCCACCGCGGGATCGCCCTGGCGCTCGACGGCAACGCCCGCTACGCCCGGCTGGACCCCTACACCGGGACGCAGCTGAATCTCGCCGAGGCCTACCGCAACGTCGCCGTCTCCGGCGCCACCCCGCTGGCGGTCACCAACTGCCTGAACTTCGGCTCCCCCGAGGAGCCGGAGGTGATGTGGCAGTTCGCCGAGGCCGTCCGCGGCCTGGCCGACGGCTGCCGTGCGCTGGGCCTGCCGGTCACCGGCGGCAACGTCAGCCTCTACAACCAGACCGGCGACGTCCCGATCAACCCGACGCCGGTCATCGGCGTCCTCGGGGTGCACGAGGACGTGCGCCGCCGGATCCCCGGCGGCTGGCGGACGGACGGCGAGACGGTTCTGCTGCTCGGCGAGACGAAGCCCGAGTTCGGTGGGTCGGCCTGGGCGTCGGTCGTGCACGACCACCTCGGCGGTAAGCCCCCGGCCGTCGACCTCGCCGCCGAGCGGGCACTGGGCGAGCTGCTCAGCGCCCTCGGTCGCGACGGTCTGGTGACGTCGGCGCACGACCTCGCCGACGGCGGTCTCGCACAGACCCTCGCGGAGTCCGCCCTGCGCTACGGCGTCGGGGCGCGCCTGCACCTCGACGCGGACCCCTTCACCGCCCTGTTCAGCGAGTCGGTCGCGCGCGCCGTCGTCACGACGTCGGACCCCGACGCCGTGCGGGCCGCAGCCGAGGCGGCCGGCGTCCCCGTCACGCATCTGGGGACGACGGGCGGCGACACCCTCAGCGTGGACGGGCTGCTCGACCTGCGGATCGCCGAGCTCCGGGCCGCCTGGTCGGCCACGCTGCCGGCCCTGTTCGGCGCCCCCGAGGTCGCGGTCGGTGCGGTCCCGACGGGCGCCGTCCCGACCAGCTGATGGCCGGCAGCGCCCCGATCGCGGCGGAGCAGCTGCGGGCCGCCGTCGACCCGGTGTGCGCGTGGCTGGCCGGGGAGGCGGAGCAGCCGCCGCGGGCGGTCGTGGGTGCGGCCGTGAAGACCTCAGCTCGCTGGCTGGCCCAGCAGGTTCCCGGGAGGTCGGTGGAGCTGCGGATCCCGCCGCACGTCGCCGTCCAGTGCGTGGACGGGCCCCGGCACACACGCGGGACCCCGCCGAACGTGATCGAGACCGACGCCGCGACGTGGCTGCGGCTGGCGTCGGGGCAGCTGACCTGGTCGGACGCCGTCACCGAGGGCAGTGTCGTCGCCAGCGGCAACCGCGCCGACCTGAGCCCGCACCTCCCCCTGCGACCGCTGCGCAACCGCTGACCCGACGGTTTGTGCACCAAAAGCCCGGCGTTTAGTGCACAAACCGCCGGGAGGTCAGCCGGTGAACAGTGAGCTCGCCGTCTTCACGGTCTGGTAGAGCCCGTAGACCAGCGGGACGCCGACCAGGGTCCACGCGAACGCGATGAGCGCCGCGGGGGTGGAGGACGGCTGGTGGTTGCCGGCGGGAGAGATCATCGGACGGTGCTCGCTTCCTGGGTGGGGGCGGACGGGGCGGCCTTGGGCTCGTGCCACTTCTCGGCCACGGGCTTGACCAGCAGGTTGGCGACGAAGCCGACGGCCAGCAGGCCGACCATGATGAACAGCGCCGGGCGGTAGTCGCCGGCGACCAGCTCACCCGGTGTGCCCCGGGTGTCGAGCACGGTGTTCACGATCAGCGGCCCGGCCACGCCGGCGGCCGACCAGGCGGTCAGCAGCCGGCCGTGGATCGCCCCGACCTGGTAAGTGCCGAAGAGGTCCCGCAGGTAGGCCGGGATCGTGGCGAACCCGCCGCCGTAGAACGAGATGATGACCGCGGCGAGGATGACGAAGATCCAGGTCGCCGAGCTGCCGATGGTCGCGAGCAGCACGTAGAGCACGAGGCCCACGCCGAGGTAAACCATGTAGATCGGCTTGCGCCCGATGTAGTCCGACGTGGTGGACCACACGAACCGCCCACCCATGTTGAACAGCGAGAGCAGCCCGACGAAGCCGGCGGCGGCAGTCGCAGCGACCGCGGACGTCGTCCCATTGCGGAAGAAGTCCTGGATCATCGGCGCGGCCTGCTCGAGGATGCCGATCCCGGCCGTGACGTTGCAGAACAGCACGATCCACAGCAGCCAGAACTGCCGCGTCTTGATCGCGTTGCCGGCCGACACGTTCTCCGTGGTGACCAGGGCCTTCTGCTTGGCCTTCGAGGGGTCGAAGCCCACGGGCCGCCAGTCGTCGGCGGGAACCCGGACGATGAACGCGCCGAACAGCATGAAGACCAGGTAGACCAAGCCGAGCGTCAGGAACAGCAGGGCCACGGCGCTGCCGCTGGGTACCGTGCCGGCCGTGCCGTCGTAGGCGGGGTCGTAGAGGTCCATGAGCTGACGCGACAGCGGCGAGGCGATGAGCGCGCCGCCACCGAAGCCCATGATCGCCATGCCGGTGGCCAGCCCCGGGCGGTCGGGGAACCACTTGATCAGCGTGGAGACCGGGGAGATGTAGCCGATGCCCAGGCCGATGCCGCCGATGACGCCGTAGCCGAGGTACAGCAGCCACAGCTGCCCGGTCGCGATCCCCAGGGATCCGACGAGGAAGCCGGTGGACCAGAAGCAGGCGGCGGTGAACATGGCCGCGCGCGGGCCGTTGCGGTCCACCCAGGTGCCGAACGTCGCCGCGGACAGACCGAGCATCACGATCGCGATCGAGAAGATGATCCCGATCGCGGTGAGGCTGGTGTCGAAGTGCTTCACCAGCGCGGCCTTGTAGACGCTGGTCGCATAGACCTGGCCGATGCACAGGTGGACGGCGAGGGCCGCCGGCGGGATCAGCCAGCGGTTGAAGCCCGGGCCGGCGACGATGCGCTCGCGGGTCAGGAAGCCGGGAACTGCCACGAACACCTCCGAGAACGGGGTCGGTGCGCCCGGTCGGACGCGACCCGGCCGCTCGCTGTGATGTGCATCGCGACCGGTCGGACGGTACGACGGCGTCCGTATCACCGCGCGCTGAACGTCGGATCGATACCCCCGGGTACTCGGGGCAATCCGCAGGACGGAAGCCGACTCCACGGGGGAATTCCACCCGACCTAGGCTCGCGGCATGCCATATGAGGTGAAGGGCGTCGTCGCCCGCAGCAAGGGTGCGCCGGTGACCATCGAGACGATCATCGTCCCCGACCCCGGTCCCGGTGAGGCGGTCGTCGACGTGCAGGCCTGCGGGGTCTGCCACACCGATCTGCACTACCGCGAGGGCGGCATCAACGACGACTTCCCGTTCCTGCTCGGCCACGAGGCCGCGGGCGTGGTCTCGGCCGTCGGCGAGGGCGTCACCAACGTGGCGGTCGGTGACTACGTGATCCTCAACTGGCG
>JAOPUS010000165.1 GCA_025963345.1 Blastococcus sp.
TGGCGCCGCCGCCGCCGGAGACCGGATCGAGCCCCAGGGCCAGGGACGCGACGGTGAAGACGACGAAGCCGAGCGTGTAGACGCGGACCCGGCCGAACATGTCGCCGAGCCGGCCGAAGGTCACCACGAGGACGGCGCTGGCCAGCAGGAAGCCCATGATCATCCACAGCAGGTAGCCGACGTTTCCCTGCTGCAGTGGATCGATGCCGATGCCACGGAAGATCGCGGGCAGGCTGATGATCACGATCGAGCCGTTGATCGTCGCCATGAGCGTGCCGAGCGTCGTGTTCGACAACGCCACCCACTTGTAGCTCGGGTGGTCCTTGTCCCAGCGCGTCTTGCCGCCGGAGGCGGTCGGTGCCGCGCCCTCCGATGGTGCGGTATCCAGTGTCACGGACGATTCCCTGGAGATGCCTCGGAAAGTTAGTTGTCTGCAAACAACCATAACTCCCGGCCTGCTCGGTGATGCCGTCGTCACGGTCCCCGGCGGACGGCGGTGGTCTCGCGCGGGCCAGGCGTCTGTGCCAGCGTGGGGCCCGGACCGGTGGGCACACCCCTCCCGGGACCCCCGGTGCGAGCGAGGAGGAGCAGACGTGGACGAGAAGGACCTGTTGAGCCGGATCTCCCAGCTGGTCGAGGAGGAACACACCCTGCGGGAGACCACCGAGCACACCGAGGAGCAGCGCATCCGGATGGGCAAGCTCGAGGCGGATCTGGACCAGTGCTGGGACCTGCTGCGCCAGCGCCGCGCCAAGCGCCAGTACGACGAGAACCCCGACGAGGCGCAGGCTCGGCCCGAGTCGACGGTGGAGAGCTACCTGCAGTAATTCAGGCAGAGCGGCGCTGGGCCGGCCGCCGGTGCTCGGTCCCCAGCAGCGCGAGCTGCCACAGCAACCGGGACCTGGGGTCGGTCAACTTGCGGCCGGTCACCGACTCGATCCGCCGCAGCCGGTGCATGACGGTGTTCCGGTGGCAGAAGAGCTCGTCGGCCGCCCGGGTCGGTGACCCGTCGGAGGCCAGGAACGCCGCCAGGGTGTCGAGCAGGACCTCCCGCTCGTCGTCGGGCAGCTCCAGCAACCCGCCCAGGGACTGGACGACGAGCCGCGAGCTGATCTCCGGGGAGTTGCTCAGCAGCGCCTCGGGCAGCCGTTCGTCGATGGTCACGACCCGTCCCGAGCCGGGCGGGAGGGTCCGCGCGGCGGTCTCCGCCAGCCGGTACGCCGAACCCGTCGCCGAGGCACCCACGACCACCGCCGAGACCCCGACCGGCCCGGATGCCATCCCGCGCAGCCACGTCATGACCTCGCAGCCGGGCAGCTGCCCGAGCGCGACGATGCCGACCTGGGCCCCGGACCGGGCACCCCAGAACGAGCGCACGCCCCGCTTGAGCAACGCCGCGGCCGGCGCGTCGAGGGCGGGCAGCCCGTCGGGGTCGGGCAGTGCGACGACGGCGACCAGCCGGCCCCCGAGCGGGACGGCGAGCAGCTCGGAGGCGGTGCGCACGAACGCCGGGTCGTCCCCGCGGCCGTCCAGCAGCCCGTCGAGCACGTGCTGGCGCGCCTCGTCGTCGACCCCGGCCAGCCGGCGCTGCTCCTCGCGGTAGCCCTCGGCCAGCGCGGCACACTCGGCGTCGTTGGCGCGCCAGACCGCGCCGGCGACCTCCAGCAGCAGGGTGTCGTGCTCGCGGCTGTTGCGCCGGGAGACCTCGAGCAGCGCCTCCCAGGTCACCTGCCCACCGAGCCGATAGGCGCGCAGCACGGCCTCCAGCGGGATGCCCTGAGCGGCCCGGCGGCGGCCGACGTCGCGGGCGTCGCGCAGGGAGGTACGGCCGTTGCCCGAGGCGGCGCCGATGAGGGTCCGCATGCCGCGCTCGAGGTTGGCGCGGGTCGTCGTCCGCATCTCCACCTCGCCGTGACCGAGCAGGTCGCGGTAGGCGGGTTCGGTGCGGATCAGCAGGTCGATCATGCGGTCGGTCATCGCGTCGACCTGATCGAGGAGCCACGGGGCGAGCTCGGCAAGCCGGGCCGCGACCTCCGGTCGGAATGGCTGCACTCGATCACCTCCTCGTGACGCGCCGCTTACAGCACAACACGGTTCCACCATCACTGTGCGTTGAGCCCATTGTGACGGCCGCCACCGGACGGCAGGCTCAGACGGACGTACTCGTGACCCAATCGTCGCCGACGCCGGACTCGGCGCGGTGTTCGACCCTCCCCGACGAAGAGGAGCAGTGGGCCCCTTGGCGCAGCCGCCTTCGCACTCCGGCAGCCAGCCTCCCCAGGAACGACCGCCCACCGCCCGGCTCGAGATGACCGGTATCAGCGTCGCCTTCGGCGGCGTGGCCGCGCTCAGTGACGTCTCGATCGCCGTGGAGCCCGGCCAGGTCCACGGGCTCATCGGCCCGAACGGCGCCGGCAAGACGACTCTGTTCAACGTCGCCTGCGGTCTCGTGCGGCCGGACGCCGGCCGGATCACCTGGCGCGACCAGGAACTGCGCCGGCTGCGGCCCAGCCGGCTCAGCACGCTCGGCATCTCCCGCACGCTGCAGGGCGTGGGCCTGTTCGGTGGCCTCACCGTCCTGGAGAACGTGATGGTCGGTGCGCACCGGCACGCGAAGGCGGGCTTCTTCTCGGCCCTCCTGGCGTTGCCCACCGCCGACAAGGACGACCGGCTGCTGCGCGAGCGGGCCACCCAGGCGCTGGTGGAGCTGGGCGCGGCGGCCTACGCCGGCCGCTACCCCGGCAGCCTCCCCTACCCGGTGCAGAAGCGGGTGGCCCTGGCCCGGGCGCTGGTCGCCGACCCCGATCTGCTGCTGCTGGACGAGCCGGCCAGCGGTCTGGCCGAGGACGAGATGCACGAACTCGGCGAGCTGATCCGCGCTCTCTCCTCGCGGATGAGCGTGCTGCTGGTCGAGCACCACATGGACCTCGTCATGAAGGTCTGCGACCGGATCACGGTCCTGGACTCCGGCAAACAGATCGCCGCCGGCACGCCGGCCGAAGTCCAGGCCGACCCGGCGGTCACCGAGGCCTACCTCGGGGACGCCGTCGACGTCGAGGCCGACGCCGCCGAGCTGGCCGGCACCGATGGAGGGCGGTCGAATGACTGACGCGCACGGCAGCACGTCACTCTCCATCGGGGCCGACGCCGGGGCCGGAGCGCGCACTGCGCCGGGCACCGCCCTGCTCGAGGTCGAGGGCCTCACGTCCGCGTACGGCCCCGTCCGCGCGCTCGACGGCGTCACGCTGAGCGCGGAGGCCGGCCGGATCACCGCAGTCCTCGGCGCCAACGGTG
>JAOPUS010000184.1 GCA_025963345.1 Blastococcus sp.
GCGGGAGCGGTCGATGCCGGCCTGGACTGCCTGCGCCGGGCCGGCGCGGACGCCGAGCGGCTCGGTGACGCGTCGCTGCGCGCGGTCACCTCCCTCGCGCTCGGCTCCGCCCTCGTGCACGCCCTCCGGGGCCGGGACGAGGAGGGCTCGGTCGCGCTGCACGCGGCGGTGCGGGAGGCCGACCGGTGCGGGGACGGCGCCACCGCCGCCACCGCCTGCCGCGAGCTCGGCTACGTCGACGTGCAGGCCGGGCGCCGCGAGACCGCCGCCCATTGGCTCGACCGGGCGGCCGTGCTCGCCGACGGCGACGACCGCGAACTGGCCGCCGTGCTCGGCGTCCGCGGCATGGACCTCTCCGACCAGGGCCGCACCGCCGAGGCGCTGCCGGTCTTCGCCGAGTCGGTGGCGCGGGCCCGGCGCACCGGCCAGCTCCGGCAGGCGGCCTACTCGCTGGCCCTGGCCGGCCGGGCGCACCTGCTGCGCGACGAGGACGACGCGGCGGAGGTGCTGCTGGACGAGAGCCTCGCGCTGGTCCACGACGAACGCTGGATGGCGTTCCTGCCCTGGCCCCAGGTACTGCGCGCCGAGCTCGACCTCAGGCGCGGCCGGATCGACGCCGCGGCGAGCGGACTGGAGTCGTCCTTCCAACTGGCCTGCCAGGTGGCCGACCCGTGCTGGGAGGGCATGGCGGCGCGCGGGCTGGGCGTGCTGGCGGCGCGGGCCGGCGACCGCAGGCGGGCCGCGACCTGGCTCGACGAGGCCACCCGCCGGTGCACCCGTTGGCCGGACCGCTACGTCTGGGTGCAGGCGCACGTGCTGGACGCCGTCTGCGCGGCCGGACTACCTGGGGCCCGCACGGCCGTCACCGAACTGCTGGATCTCGCCGGCCGGACCGGCCTGCGCGGCTTCCTCGACCGCGCCCACCAGCACGCCACGCGTCTCGGGGTCCCGGGCGCGGCCGAGGCGGGGCGCTACCGGGCGGGCACCCGACCGACCTGAGCCGAGGCCGTCGGCTCGGCGCTCAGCGGCTGGCGCTGCGCCGCTCGCCCCACCCCGGAGGACGGGTGCGCAGCCGGCGCCGGCAGGCCTGGCGACCCCCGCTTCGCGCGCGACTGGCCCCGCTGCCACGACACGCGCCAACCGGCCCGGCCGGGCGTAGCGTCCGGCACACGGAGCCGTCCGGGTTGCCGATGAGGGAGCACACACCATGGGTGACAAGTCGCCGAAACAGTCGATGACGAAGAAGGCCGCCGGGAAGTCGATCAAGGAGAAGCGGCTCGACAAGAAGGCGAAGAACGACCACACCTCGCAGATGGAGACCGTGGTCCACAGCAAGAAGCACTGACCGCCGCTGCTCGGTGATGTGCGGTTCCGGCCGGGCCGGAACCGCACGTCACCGCTCGCGGCTGCTCAGCCCCGCACCACCGCCCGGTCCACGAGCGCCGACAGGGCCGGCGCCAGGAACTGCGCGTAGTCGATGGACACATGGTTGTCGTCGCGGAAGACCAGGTGATTACCGACGACCACCGGGCATCGGGCGGCCGCGCAGAAGAGGTCGGTCAGGGAGGCGTACTGGCCGCCGCCGGCCGTCACCGCCGCGGCCTCGGTCTCGATGCCCGCGTCGTTCATGGCCACTCCCCGCTCCGGCGAGCATGCCGGGGCAGAGTCGAGATGACCGGAAAGACACGTCGGTACGTTGCCCTGCGGATCCGACACGGGCCCCAGCACGAGGACGACGGCACCGGTGGCCCGCAGCTCCGAGACGGCTCGGGTCAGACCGGCCAGCCACTCCGGGCCGTACACCGTGAAGCCGTAGTCGGACGTGTACCGCCGGGCCATGTCGACGACGATCAACTGTGGCCGCTCCGCGCGCAGGCGGTCGAGGACCTCCGTTCGCCACGTGTCGCACTCGGTGTAGTCCCGCCCCAGGTACGGGCTGTACGTGGGCAGGTCGAACATCGGGCAGAGCACCTTGGCCATCGTCTCCAGCCGCCAGTGCTCCTCGACCGCGACCGTCTCCAGCCCCGGCTGCCACATCGCCGCGTGCGAGTCGCCGACCAGTGCCATCGTCCGGGCCGCCGCGATGTCCCCCGAGGCGCATTCGTCCTGGCCGGTCCCCAGCCAGGACCGCACGCAGCCGTTGACGAACACGGCCGGCTTGGCCGTGGGCGCATCGGCCAGGGAGGGCGTCAGGTTCGACGGCACCGCCTGTGTGTCCGCCGCGGCCGCGACGGCCACCTGGACCTGGGCGGCGACGGTCTGCACGGCCGCCTCCTGCGGGTCGACCACCGGCGTGCTCGGGGAATGCGCCACCGTGATCGTGGGCTCGGCCGCGGCGGTGCCCTGCCCGACCGGCTCGGGCACCATCGTCAGGAGAACCAGGCCGGCCGCCACGCCGGCCGCCGTCACACCGCCGCCCAGGAACAGGCTGCGCCCGGTCGACCGCCGCAGACGGGCAGCGAAGCGGATGGGGTTCTCCACGAACTGCAGGGTGAGCATCCCCAGCCCCAGTGCCAGGACGGCGGTTGCCAGCCGACCGCCCAGCCCGAGCGAACCGCCCACAAGGGGCGGCGCGAGCAGCAGGACCGGCCAGTGCCAGAGGTACCAGGAGTAGGAAAGCCGCCCGACCGCCCGCAACGGCGGGACGGCGAGGGCCGCCCCGACACCCCAGCGAGGAGCTGCGCATCCGGCGCCTAGGACGAGGGCCGTGCCGAGCACCGGTAGCAGCGCGGCGACGCCCGGATACGCAGTGGACTCCCCCAACCGGATGCAGCCCAGGACGATCAGCGCCAGACCGGTCCAGCCCGCCGCGGCGGCCGGATGCGACGGCAGCCGGCGCCACCAACCCGCGGTGAGGGCTACGAGCCCGCCGACCGCGAGCTCCCAGGCCCGGGAGGGGAGCGAGAAGAACGCCCACGACGGAAGCGTCGTCGTCCAGAGGTAGGAGACGGCGAAGGAGCCGACCGCGATCATGCCGAGCACCATCAGGAACGGGGCCACGGACCGTTCCGCAGAAGCAACGTCACCGCGCCCGCGCCGCCGGAACGCGACCCACGCCGTGAGGATCAGCAGCGCCGGCCAGATCAGGTAGAACTGCTCCTCCACTCCCAGGGACCAGTAGTGCTGGAAGGGCGAGGGAGGCGTGTCGGCCGCGAGATAGTCCGTCCCCTGGACGGCGAACCGGTAGTTGCCGGCATAGAGGGCGCTGGCCACCGCGTCCCCCAGGACCGCGCGGGCCTGGATCGGGGGCAACAGCCAGGCCGCCGCCACCCCGGTGACGAGCAGGACGGCGATCCCCGCCGGCAGGAGGCGCCGAGCGCGTGCGCCGTAGAACGCCGCGAGCCGCACCGTTCCCGTGGTCCGGACCTCCCGCCAGAGCAGTCCGGTGATGAGGAAGCCGGAGACGACGAAGAAGACGTCCACTCCGACGAAGCCGCCGGGCAGGCCGGGCACGCCGGCGTGGAAGAGGACGACGGCCAGGACCGCGACGGCCCGGAGACCCTCGATGTCGGGGCGGAACCCCGACCGCTTTCGCGGCTCCCCCACCCGGACAGCCTACGAAGGCGTCACCCGCCTCACATCAGCCGCGCCGGGCGAGGACCGCGTCGATCAGGTGCGGCCCGGGCTCGGCAAGCGCGCGCCGGAGCTGGTCGGCCAGTTCCTCTGCCGTCGTCGCCCGGGTCGCCGGGACGCCCATGCCGGTGGCCAGCGCGACGAAGTCCAGGC
>JAOPUS010000207.1 GCA_025963345.1 Blastococcus sp.
GCCTGGACGCCCTGGGTGCGCGGCTGGCCGAGACCGTGCCGGCCGGCCAGCGGTCGAGCATCGTCCACGGCGACTACCGGCTGGACAACTGCCTGCTCGACCCCGGCAGGCCGGGGAGCATCAAGGCAGTCCTGGACTGGGAGATGTCCACCCTCGGCGACCCGCTCACCGACATCGGGATGATGTTCGTCTACTGGCCGGAGGCCGGCGAGGAGCGCGCGTCGACGATGAGCCCGGTGACCACGCTGCCCGGTTTCCCGACCCGCGTGGAGATCGCCGAGCGCTACAGCCGCCGCACGGGGGCGGACCTCTCGGACCTCAACTGGTACGTCGGCTTCGCCTTCTTCAAGTTCGCCGCGATCATCGCCGGGATCGTCGCCCGCTCCGCCGCGGGCGCGATGGCGGGCAAGGACACCTCGGGTTACGGCGAGCGCATCGACCCGTGCGTCGAACTCGGACGCGCCGCGCTGGACGACGGTGCGATCTAGGGCCCCTTCCCGGCCCTAAACTTCGCACCGACCGACCCCCACCCGCTCGCGGCGCCCGGAACGGTCCCCAGTCGGGGGACCCCTGCCGGTCACCGCGTCCAGCCGGGTCTCGCCGAGGAGATCACCGTGACGCTGCGTACCGAACGCCCCCCGGTGCGCCCCCGCAGCGGCCGCCGTCCGCTCCCGCCGCTGATCTTCCTGCTGGTGCTGGCCGTGGCCGCGCTTGCTGTCTGGTGGTACGTCATCCGCCAGGAGAAGCAGCACGTCCAGGCGCAGCAGGCGGCCTGCCAGACGGTCGCGGAGGCGGCGCCGTCGCTCGACCCGGCCACGGTGAACCTGCGCGTCTTCAACGCCACCGACACCGCCGGCCTGGCCCAGACAGTGGCCGCCGCCCTGCAGGAGCGCGGCTTCGTCGTCGACGAGATCGCCAACGACTCCAGCGGCCGCGAGGTGACCGGGATCGGTGAACTCCGGCACGGCCCGCGGGGCACCGACGCCGCCGCCTACGTCCGGCTGCTCCTGCCCGGCGCCGGTGACTACCTCGACACCCGGGCGACCGAGCAGGTCGACGTCGTCGTCGGCCCCGACTTCAGCACCCTCGCCACGCCCGAGGAGGTCGCCGCGGCGCTCGCGCCGGTGGCGGACGCCGCAGCCGCCTGCTGAGGCCGGGCGGACGCCGGCTCAGCCGGTGTGCAGCTCCACGAGCAGGTCGATGAACGGCGCGGCGATCGACGCCGCCGCCGCGATCGCCATCGGCTCGCCGAACGGGCTGCCGGGCAGCCCGGTGACCACCAGGCCCGCCTCCGCCGCCACGAGCGCGCCGGCCGCGTGGTCCCACGGCTTGAGGTCGAGCTCGTAATAGGCGTCGGTCCGTCCCGCCGCAGTCGCGCAGAGGTCGAGGGCCGAGCTGCCGTGGCGCCGGATGTCGCGGACCCGTGGCAGCAGCTCGGCGACGACGGCGCCCTGCGCCCGGCGCTGCTCGACGCGGTAGCCGAAGCCGGTGGCGACGAGGGTCTGCTCCAGCGACACCGGCCGGCTGCCGGCCAGCCGCACCGGCTCCGGGCGGGCCGGGGACGAGAGGTGGGCGCCACCGCCCCTCGCGGCCGTGAACAGCTCGCGCGTCGCCACGTTCAGGACCACCCCGGCGACGACCTCACCGCCGACCTCCGCGGCGATCGACACCGCGTAGGCGGGCAGGTCGTAGAGGAAGTTGACGGTGCCGTCGATGGGATCGACCACCCAGCGCACCCCGCTGGTGCCCTCGCGGGCGGCCCCCTCCTCCCCCAGGACGCCGTCGTCGGGCCGGGCGGCGAGCAGCCGCCCCACGATGAGCTCCTCGCTGGCGGTGTCGACGGCGGTGACGACGTCGACGGGGCTGGACTTGACGTCCACGTGCTCGGCCGCCGTGGCCCGGCCGCGGGCCACCAGCTCCGCGGCCTCCCGGGCGGTGGCGACGGCGAGCTCGAGCAGCGCGCGGTGGTCCGGGTGCGGGTCGGAAGAGGGCGTCACGGAGACGATCCTGCCGCAGGCGGTACGAGCCGGCCCCGGGCTCACTACCCTGTCCCGCGTGCAGGGCTTCGGTGTGGACATCGGCGGCAGTGGCATCAAGGGAGGCCTGGTCGACCTCGAGGTCGGCCAGCTCGTCGGCGAGCGGATTCGGATCGAGACCCCGCAGCCCTCGCTCCCCGACCCCGTCTACGGGGTGGTGGCGAAGATCGTCGGCTCCTTCGGCTGGACCGGGCAGATCGGGGTCACGTTCCCGGGGGTGATGAAAAACGGGGTCGCCCACACCGCCGCGAACGTCGACAAGAGCTGGATCGGCACCGACGTCGACGCCGCGCTGGAGAAGCTGATCCCCGGCAGCGTGGTCACGCTGAACGACGCCGATGCGGCCGGGATCGCCGAGATGCGCTACGGCGCCGGCCGCGACCAGGGCGGCGTCGTCCTCATGCTGACGTTCGGGACCGGCATCGGCAGCGCTCTGTTCACCGACGGTCACCTCGTGCCCAACACCGAGTTCGGCCACATCCAGGTCGACGGCGGGGACGGCGAGCGCCGCGCCTCGGCCGCCGCCCGGGAGCGCGAGAACCTCGACTACCCGGCCTGGGCGCGACGGGTGGACCGCTACCTCGACGTCCTGGAGGCGGGGCTGTGGCCGGACCTGATCATCGTGGGCGGCGGGGTGAGCAAGAAGGCGCACAAGTGGGTGCCGTTGCTCACCACGCGCACGCCGGTGGTGCCCGCACAGCTGCAGAACGACGCGGGCATCGTCGGCGCGGCCCTGGCCGCGCACCAACGCGCTGATTGAGTGCGCGCTCGGACGGGTGAGGCCGGAGTGATCCCTGGGGCGGATACCTTCAGTGCAGGCCCTCCGCGGCCGATGCACCACGAAGAGTGACCACCCACCCGGAACACACTGAACGCCTCGTCGGAGCGAGGCCTCCGGATCCGGGACGGTGGAATACCGCCGACACGCCGTTACAATGAGAGAGCCCCAGCCCGTCGCCCTCCAGCCGGGAGGGATCCCCTGCCCGTCCAGCGGTCAAACGCTGCGCCGGTCTGCCGGGACCTCTCACTGCCGGGCACGAGGACCGGAGCCGCTGCCCGGGGACCACACGGCCCCCCGGGGAACGAACCCAGCACGGGAAGGAACCTGAGTGCCCGCCGACCAGCCAGCACCGGAAGCAGCCGCAGCGAGCACTCCCCAGCGCTCCAATACGGTCGCCACCGGTACCCGGGCTCCCCGCACCAGCGCCGCGGCCGCCAAGCCGGTCAAGACGGTGACAGCCTCTGCGGGACCGGCCACTGCGCCGGCCACCCGGAAGAAGGTCGCCGCGAAGACCGCGACCAAGGGCCCGCGTACCAAGCCCACCATCGCGTCGTCGCCGGGCGCCGGTGAGGGCACCGTCCTCACCGCGGTCGCCGGTGACGGTTCCACCGTCGCGGTGGTCGATGCCGGCTCCGAGGGTCTCAAGCTCGACGAGACGGTCGTGGCGGGTCCCGACGGCGTCGCCGTCGAGGCCGAGGCCGAGGAGACCACCGAGGGCGGCGGCGACTTCGAGTGGGACGACGAGGAGGAGTCGGAGGCGCTGCGGCAAGCCCGCAAGGACGCCGAGCTCACCGCGTCGGCCGACTCCGTCCGCGCCTACCTCAAGCAGATCGGCAAGGTGGCGCTCCTCAACGCCGAGGAGGAGGTCGACCTCGCCAAGCGGATCGAGGCCGGGCTCTACGGCGCCGAACGGCTGCGCCAGGTCGAGGAGGAGAACCAGAAGATCTCGCCGCAGATGCGCCGGGACCTCAACTGGATCGTCCGCGACGGCGAACGCGCCAAGAACCACCTGCTCGAGGCAAACCTCCGGCTCGTGGTCTCCCTCGCCAAGCGCTACACCGGCCGCGGCATGGCGTTCCTGGACCTGATCCAGGAGGGCAACCTCGGTCTGATCCGCGCCGTCGAGAAGTTCGACTACACCAAGGGCTACAAGTTCTCCACGTACGCCACCTGGTGGATCCGGCAGGCGATCACCCGCGCCATGGCCGACCAGGCCCGCACCATCCGCATCCCGGTGCACATGGTCGAGGT
>JAOPUS010000270.1 GCA_025963345.1 Blastococcus sp.
AGGCGGCCAGACCCGGCAGCAGACCCGAATCGGCGTCCCGGATCTCGACGTCGACGCCGACGCGGGAGAGCTCCTCCCACACCTGGGTCCCCGACGAGAGGCTGACCTCGCGCTCGAAGGTCAGCCCGCCTGCGAGGACGACGGCACGCATCGGGTGCCGGCTCGCACCGGCTACCGGGGCTGCAGCGCTGGCGGTGTCCGTCATGCGCGATCCTCCTCGAATCGGTCGCTGGTAGCGGGCCCGACGAGCGGCTCGACGTCAGGCACCTGGGGCGTGCCGCGGCCGGTGCCGCCGATCGCGCGGAAGGCACCGGTGTCGACGCCGTCGAAGGTGGAGTGCAGGTCAAGCTCGGCCTCGATGACGCGGGCCAGCCGGCGCACCCCCTCGCGGATCTGGTCGGGCTCGGGGTAGCAGTAGGACAGCCGCATGTACTCGCGGCCGCTCCCGTCTGCGTAGAACCCGATGCCCGGCACGTAGGCGACCAGGGCGTTGACCGCGCGCGGCTGCATGAGTTTGGCGTCCAGGCCGTGTGGCAGCTTCAGCCACACGTAGAAACCGCCGTCGGGCCGAGTCCAGGTGGTGCCGGCCGGCATGAGCGCATCCAGGGACTCCAGGGTGGCGTCCCGGCGCTCCCGGTAGAGCTCGGTGAACAGCTTGATCTGCTCACGCCAGGGCTGGGTGTCCAGGTACCGGGCGACGGCGTACTGGGTCAGGGACGGCGGGCAGAGCACCTGCGCCTCCGTGGCCAGGACCAACTTCTCCCGGACGGCGAGCGGAGCGAGGACCCAGCCGACCCGGAGGCCCGGCGAGAAGGTCTTGGAGAACGAGCCGAGGTAGATGACCCGCTGGGAGTCCCGTGCCCGTAGCGCCCGCATCGGCTCGTGGTCGAAGCCGAGCAGGCCGTAGGGGTTGTCCTCCACGATGAGCAGGTCGTACCGCTCGGCGATCGCCATGATCGCCTCGCGCCGCGGCTCGGAGAGGGTGACGCCGGCCGGGTTGTGGAAGTTGGGAACCGTGTAGAGGAACTTGACCCGGTCCCCGTTGGCGCGGCAGTCCTGCAGCGCCTGCTCCAGCGCTTCGGGAATCAGCCCGTCGCCGTCCATGGGGACGTGCCGGACCCGCGCCTCGGAGGCCTGGAAGACGCCGAGGGCGCCGACGTAGGACGGGCCCTCGGCCAGGACGACGTCGCCCGGGTCGCAGAACACGCGGGTGACCAGGTCCAGGGCCTGCTGGGAGCCGACGGTGACGACGACCTCGCTGGGCGAGGCGTCGGTGATGCCCTCCAGGGCCATGACGTCGCAGATCCGCTCGCGCAGCCTCGGGTCGCCCTGACCCGAGCCGTACTGCAGGGTCTGGGCGCCCATGCCCGACACGAGGTCGCCGATCATCGAGCCGACGACGTCGAGCGGCAGGGCGGTCACGGCCGGCATCCCGCCGGCGAGGGAGACCACCTCGGGCCGGCTGACGACGGAGAACAGGGCGCGGATCTCCGAGGTCTTCATCCCGTGCGTGCGTGCTGCGTATCGGTCGGCCAGGGGGTCCAGCCGCGGATGGCGCGGGACGACGTGGGGATGCGCACCGTGGGTCAGGTGCGTCCCCGGCTGACCGGGACCGGCGGGGGGGCCGGGCGGAGTGGTGGGCACCTACACGAGTGTAGGGAGAGCGTCGAAGACATTGGCGCGGACACGGCGGACGGACCGGTCCGGTCGGATGCTCGGTCGCGCCGAGTGGGGGCCGGAGGCTCCCCGACGAGGGCCGGGCGGGGCTCAGCGCAGCAGGGGGACGGCCATTGGCCGCGGTGTCGTCCGGAGGACGACAGAGTCATGGCGCCGGCAGGACGAACGTGCCCGTCGGGGGGTCTGCCTCGGCCGGGAGGAACAGCCGCTGCACGGCGGCCAGGACGGCGTGGGCGACGGCGCTGCGCACCCGGGCGTCGAGCAGCAGGAGCCGGTCGACCGGGTGGGAGAGATAGCCGCAGTCGAGCCGGACGGCCGGCATGCGGGTCATCCGCAGCAGGTCCCAGGTCTTGGGATGCGATCCGAGGTCGAGCATGCCGGTCCGGGCGATCACCTCGCGGCGGGCGAGGTTGGCGAACTGCTCCCCGACGGTGGAGGAGGCCCCGGAGCCGGTGCCGTAGTAGTAGCTGGCCACCCCGCGGGCGTGCTCAGAGGCGTGCGCGTCCAGGTGCAGGGAGATGAAGAGGTCCGCGCGGGCGTCGTTGGCGAACGCGGTGCGCTCGGCGGGGGAGGGGTTCTGGTCCCGTCCCCGGGTGAGGTAGACCGTGGCGCCGGCCGCGGCGAGCCGCCCCTCGATGCGGGAGGCCAGGTCGAACACGAGGTCCGCTTCGGTCGTCTCGCCGGCGGTGAAGCCGGTCTCCGTGCCGCCGTGGCCAGGGTCGACCACGATGCGCCGGCCGATCAGGTGCGGCCCGCTCTCCACGAACGAGGCGCTCTGCCGCAGCAGCTGGGGACGGCCACCGGTCACCTTGCGGCCGAGCTGGCGCAGCGCCCGCAGGGTGGCCGGCCCGCAGGTGCCGTCGGAGGTCAGGCCGTAGTCGCGCTGGAAGGTGCGCAGGCCGACCTCGGTCTCGGGGCCGAAGACCCCGTCGACGGGTCCGGCGTCATAGCCCAGCTCGTGCAGCCGGTCCTGCAGATTGATGACGTCGTCGCCGCGGGTGGGCCGCTCGGGGTCGTACCGAAGCAGCCGGTCACCCAGGGACCAGCGGGCCTCGTTGAGCGCCCGGTAGGTCTCCTCACCGACGCGGCCGTCCACCGACAGTCCGCGGACCTGCTGGAAGTGGCGGACAACGAGCTCGGTGGCGGCGTCGAACTCGGCGGCGTCCAGGGCCGGTTCGCCCGCGGACTGCGGTGCGTCGGCGGGCTGTCCGTCGGAGGGCAGGAGGCCGAGGCTGCGCAGGGCGGCGTGCACGTCGGCCACCGCCGGGCCGCGGTCCCCGAGCCGGAGTGGCTCCATGTGGCTGTCGGTTCCCATTGTGTTCCGATTGTCGTCCCCACCGCCGGTCCCGGCCCACCGGGGTCCACCCGAAACGGGAACGGGCCCATCCGTCCGGGTGGACGGATGGGCCCGTTGAGCCTGAGTCAGTGACCCTGAGTCAGTGACCCTGGGTCGGTTCAGCCTGGTCGGCTCAGATGTAGTCGGCCAGGTCGTTGAGGATCGCGCCCTTGGGCTTGGCACCGATGATGGACTTCACCGGCTTGCCGCCCTGGAACACGGTCATCGTCGGGATGGACATCACCTGGTAGTCCCGGGCGATCTGCGGGTTCTCGTCGATGTTCAGCTTGGCGATCGTCAGCTTGTCGCCGTGCTCTGCGGCGATCTCCTCGAGGACCGGGGCGACCATCTTGCAGGGGCCGCACCACTCCGCCCAGAAGTCGACGAGCACGGGCTTCTCGCTGCCCAGCACGTCAGTGGCGAAGCTCGTGTCGGTCACCGTCACGGTGTTGCCTGCCATCGGTCGTTCTCCCTCTCGTCTGGCGTGAACTGCCTGGTGGGATAACCCGCCGGGCGATGGATGTATGCCCGGGTCAGCGCTCGTCGAAGGTCTCGGCGAGCCACCGCTCGGCGTCGATCGCCGCGGCGGCACCGGTGCCGGCCGAGGTGATGGCCTGGCGGTAGATGTGGTCGACCACGTCGCCGGAGGCGAAGACCCCGTCGATGTTCGTGCGGGTGCTGGGGTGCTCGACCTGGATGTAGCCCTCGTCGTCGAGCTTGAGCTGCCCGGCGAACAGTTCGCTGCGGGGGTCGTGGCCGATGGCGACGAAGACGCCGCTGACCGGCAGGGTCTCGGTGCTGCCGTTCGCGACGTCGGTGAGTTGCACGGCGTCGACGGTGGTCTCGCCCAGCACGTCGGTGACCTGCTTGCCGAGGGCCCAGTGGATCTTCTCGTTGTCCTGGGCGCGCTTCTGCATGATCTTGGAGGCGCGCAGCTCGGGACGCCGGTGGACGACGGTGACGCTCTTGGCGAAGCGGGTGAGGAAGGTGGCCTCCTCCATCGCGGAGTCCCCACCGCCGACGACCACGATGTCCTGGTCGCGGAAGAAGAAGCCGTCGCAGGTGGCACAGGCGGAGACGCCGCGGCCCAGGAGCCGGGCCTCGTTGTCCAGGCCGAGATACCGGTACTTCGAGCCGGTGGCGACGATGACCGCGTGGGCGAGGTGCACCTCGCTGCCTACCTTGACGACCTTGGGGCTCACTGTGAGGTCGACCTCGGTGACGTCGCGGGCCACCAGCTCGGCGCCGAAGCGCTCGGCCTGGGTGCGCATGTCGTCCATGAGCTGCGGGCCCTGGACGCCCTCGGGGAAACCGGGGAAGTTCTCCACCTCGGTGGTGGTCATCAACGCACCGCCGAACTGCGAACCCTCGAACACCAGGGGGTGGAGGTTCGCGCGGGCGGCGTAGATGGCGGCGGTGTACCCCGCCGGTCCGGACCCGATGATGATCAGATCGCGGACGCCGTCGTGCTCGGCCGGCGGGATCGTGGGATTCTCGATCTCGCCCGTCGTCACGGCGGGACCGGGGCTCGGGAAGTTCGTCACGGGCGGCACAACGACGATCGTAGGGGCGGCATTCCCGGCCTGCCCGCTCCGCCGCCCGGGACGGGTCGGCCGGCTGCCCGTCCCCTGGCTCAGCCTGTCGCTCAGCCCGCTGCGTGGACCGCGACCTCGGCGATGTCGGCGGAGAAGCCGTTCGCGGTGCGCACCAGGCCGGTGATCCAGACCAGCACGAAGCGCGCGGTGACCGGCTTGTCGAACGCGAACTCGGTGCTGTCCTCCACGGTGCCGTCGGCGGCCGGCGTGAAGCCGTTCAGCGCGTCGGCGGGCTTGTCCGCAGTCCGGATCTCCACCGTGGCACCGGGGGCGATGCTGCTGATGGTGACGCCCGAGAGGGCCTGCGACGTGCCCAGGTCCAGGACCAGGCCGACGCCGTCCTTGAGGTTGCCGAAGGCCGGGGAGCCGCGGTACTCCAGCGTCGACCACGCGGTCGAGAGCTTGCCGTCGTGGGCGAGCGGGACGTCCTTGTCGTTCTCCGGCTGGCCGTCGCCAAGCGGGTCGAAGACCGCGGCCGTGACGATCGGGACGGCGGCGCCGGCGGCTGTGCCACCCGAACCGACGGAGCCGTCGGCGGGTGCGCTCGCCGACGGGGCGGAGCCCTGGACGTCGTCCACGGAGTCGGTCACGTTGAGCACGGTCGAGCCGACCCACCAGGCGAGCACGATCACCACGATCAGAGCCAGCAGGGGCAGCCCGATGACCACGAGGCGGTGCCGGCGGGCGCCGTCCTCGTCGTCGATGTCCGTCTCGCCCGTCGGCGGACCGCCGTAGCCGCCGTACCCCTCGTCGGCGAGCATGTCGAAGGACTCGTCCGGGTCGGCCCAGGACGGCTCCTCCGCGGCGCCCTGCCGGCGGGTGGGAGCCACGGGGGGAACCGCGTAGGCCCCGGCGCGGGGGGCGACACTGCCGGCGTCGATCGTGTCCCCGCCGAGGGCGGCCGGCGGCAGCGGGGTGCCGCCCTGGGTCACCGGGCGCACCCGCGGCACCGGCGGCAGCGTCTGCGGGTCGAGGCGCACGGCCTCGCCGTCGGCGGCCGCGGGGGATGCGTCGGGACGGCGGTCGCGGAGCCGGCGAAGCCAGCCGCTGTCGGTGTCGTCGCGGTGCGGCTCGGTGCGGTGCTGGTGTGAGTTCGACGTGCCGCCCGGGCCCGTCCGCGGGCGCTCGGCCAGCAGCGACGCCATGGCCGCGACGCTGGAGAGGCTCTGACCCGGCTCGGTCGACCGCGCGCGGCGGACCAGCGCCAGCAGGTCCGACGGGCCGGTGAGCGGGCGGACGTCGCCGTCGACGGGCGCCAGGCCGGTGAGGCAGGCCTCGAGCAGGGCGCCGAGGGCGGCGATGTCGCCGTCGATGCTGCCGGTGGCGGCCGGCACGGCCCGGAGGCCCACCAGCCCGTTCGGTCGTAGCACGACGTTCTCGGGGCTCAGGCCACCGACGGCCAGGCCCACGCGGTGGGCCTCGGCGACGCCCTCGGCGAGTCGCCGCAGGACCGTGCGGACCTCGCGGTCGGGCATCGGGCCCCGACTGAGCCGCTCGCGGAGGGTCTCGCCATCGATCCACTCGTTGACGACGTAGGCGGCGCCGCCGGGCGACTGCGGGTCGCCGGTGCCCTCGGAGGCGTCGTAGACCATCGCCAGTGCGGGCGTGGCGAGGCCACCGGCGGTCAGCGCCCGGCTGATCCAGGCGTGCGCCGCGGGCCCGGCGGGGGCGTGCACACGGATCGCGACGTCGCGGTTGAGGACCCGGTCCTTCGCGCGCCAGCAGCGGATGACACCGGTGGGGGTCGGCTCGTCCGGTCCCACCTGGTCGATGGGTCGGTAGCGGTCGGGAAGACCGGTGGTCGTCGATGTCATCGACACTGTCGACCCCCTGTCCTGAACCAACCGCCGGCGCGAGTGCTCCGGCGGCGGCGACGCGTCCTGCGAGGAATGGGTCATCCGCGTCCCGTCCGGGCCCTGACAGCAGCCAGGGGCTCCCGGACCTCCGGAACGCGGGCGACCACGAGACCTGCGAGAGCCACGCCGCCGATGACCACGGTACCGATCAGCACCTTCCCGAGCGAGCCTGCCGACGACGAGCCGAGCAGGTCATCGGTCACCTTCAGGACGAGCCAGCCCACTCCCCCTGCGACGGCCGACACCGCGAGCATGCGCGCGACCGGGCCGAACGTCTCCTTGGTCAGCAGCCCGCCGAGCCTGCGGCGCAGCACCAGGTCGCCGATGACCCACCCCGCGACGTAGGTGATGCTGGTCACGAGCATGAGCCCGGCGACCACGTGGCCGGGCTCGGCCACTGCGGGCACGAGCAGGAGCAGCGGCACCCGGACGGCGACCATGCCGACCTGGATGAGCGTCGGCGTCCGCGCGTCCTTCATGGCGTAGAAGACCCGCAACTGCAGCAGCGTGACCGCCATCGGCAGCAGCCCGAAGGCGCCGAGGGCCAGCGCGGTACCTATTCCTTCCGCCTCCGCCACGGACGTGTTGCCGCGGGCGAAGGCCAGGACGGACAACGGCGGGCCCAGGACCACCAGCGCCGCGGTCACCGGCAGCAGGCCCAGGGCGGACAGTCGGGTGCCGAGCGAGAGGTCATCGGTCACGCCGGGCAGGTCCTGCCGGGCGGCCGCGCGGCTCATCCGCGGCACCAGGGCGGTGAGCAGCGCCACGCCGATGATTCCGTACGGCATCTGGAACAGCAGGCTGGCGTACTGGAATGCCGTGGAACCCAGACCACCGTCCCGCTGTGCCTGGTTGGCGGTCCGGAGGGCGACCAGGACGCCGATCTGGCTGACCGCGACGTAGCCGATCACCCACAGCCCGAGCGTCCCGGCCTCCCGGAGGCCGGTGTTCTTCAGGCCCCACCGGGGCCGCAGGGGAACCCCGGCCTTCTTCAGCAGCGGGAGCAGGACGATCGCCTGGACGGCGATGCCCAACGTCGTGCCGCCGGCGAGCAGCCACACCTGGCCGGCGGTGATCTGCGCCGGTTCCAGCGACCCGGGCCCACTGGCGGCGATGAAGAGCAGACCGGTCGCGATGACCACGACGTTGTTGAGCACCGGGGCCCAGGCCGGGGGACCGAAGACGTCGCGAGAGTTGAGGATCGCCTGGGCGAGCGCCCCCAGCCCGTAGAAGACGATCTCGACCAGCAGGATCCGGGACAGCCAGGTGGCCAGCCGCACCTGCTCCGGATCGCCGGTGATGCCGTACAGCGAGGTCAGCAGTGGCGCGACCAGGATCGCCAGCCCGGTGACGGCCACGAGCCCGGCTGTCGCGAGGGTGGCCAGCCGCTGGGCGTAGGCCACGCCGCCGTCGCGGTCCCGCTCCTGGGAGTGCACCAGCAGCGGGACGACGACGGACGTGAGCACCCCGCCGAGCAGCAACTCGTACACGATGTTGGGCAGGGTGTTGACGGTGTTGTAGGCGTCGGCGACCAGGCCCACGCCGAGCGCCGCGGCGAGCACCATCGTGCGGATCAGCCCGGTGATCCGGGAGACCAGCGTCGCGACGGCCATCGTCCCGGCGGCGCGCAGGATGCCCCCGGCCGCGCCGGGCTCGCCCTCGCGGTTCTCGGCCTCCTCCTCGGTCTCCTCCGGCCGCCCCCGCGGGACCGGCGGCAGCGACGTCATCACCTGGGTGTCGTCGGCCGCGGGCACCCAGCGGTTGCGGGCCGCCGGCGGTGGCGGCGGGGGAAGCGGTCGCGGCTGTGGCGGTGGCACGGGGGGCAGGGAGAAGGACGGGCCGGGGTCGCCGAACGGTGCTGACGGCGGCGGTGCCGCGCGGTAGGGCGGCGGCGGGAGCGCCGAGGCGGCGTCGGGGCGGTTGTGCTTCTCCCGCGCGGGACGGGGCGGCGGGGGCGGCGGCATGCGGCGCGGCCGGAGCGCGTCGTCCCCCTCGCCGTCGCTGCCGTCCGCTGGTTGCTCCATGCCGGGGTTTTCGACGCCCGGTTCCTGGGCCACCGGGCGGTCGCCCTCGGGGCCGGCCCTCACACCGGGCTCCGGTTCGGCGGGTGCGCGCCCGTCGCGCCTTCTGGCGCGTCCTGGTCAGGAGCCGCGGCGGCCGCCCGCCGGCGCCGGAGCACGAGGTTGACCAACCGGCGCAGGAACAGCAGGCCCAGCAGCACGGCGGCGCCGATCGTGATGATCAGCGAGATCGGCCCGTAGGCGGTGCTCTTGACCTGCAGCGAGATGCGGTTGCCGAGCGGCCCGCCGCTGGGTGTGGTCAATTGCGCCGTCACCGCGAACCCGCCGGACTGGCGCACCTGCGTCGGCACCTGGAGCGTCGTGCGCTGCCCCGGGGCGAGGATCTGGGTGCCGATGTCGGCGATGGACAGCCCGCGGGTCCCGCGGATGCGGACATCGAGCCGGACCTCGACGGCGATGGGGAGGTCGTTGCGCACCGTCAGGACGAGCGGGGCGTCACTGGAGGCCAGGCTGTAGGTGCCATCGGCGGGGGCCAGCAGCGTCACCCGGCCGCGCAGCCGGTCCAGCGCCGACCGGAGCGCGTGCGCGGTGCCGCGGAAGCCCTCGGTGTCGGCCCGCCAGGCGACGGACGTGGCCCGTGCGATCGCCGCGTCGTAGGCCTGCAGCGCGGTGTCGGCGTCCCCGACGACGGCTCCGGCGAGGTCCTCCCTGACGGCGACGGCCGCGGCGACGTCGGCCATCCCGGTCGGGTCGAGCCCCGCCGCGTTGCCGGGGGCGGCGAGGTCGCCGGCCGGCGCGGGGGGCACGCCGAACAGCTCGTCGGGACCCGTGGGCCGCAGCCACGGCAGGCCGGCGGTGTCGGCCATCATGGCGCCGGCGCCCTCGGGTCCGGCCTCCACGTTCCGCGGCGGGGCGACCAGCACCGTCTGCTCGGTGCCCGCGGGTGCCTGCAGGCTGAGCACGGCGAGCTCGGCCAGGTAGCGCTGCTCGGCCATGCGCGCTCCGCCCGGCGACTGCTCGGCGGTACCGACGATCTCGCTGAGCGTCGGGTCGGCCACCAGCGCCTCGACGGGTCCGGCCGCCGTTGCCACCGTGGTGTGGGCGGTGGCACGGCTGCCCGAGATCCCGACCGCGGTCTCGCCGTCGGTGAGCCCGGCGCTGCCCAGGACCACGCGGCCCACGCCGCCGGCCTGCAGGGTGACCAGCGTCTCGGGCCGCAGCGTGCCGTCCGCGGCCCACGCGAGGTCGGTGCGCGGGTCGGTGTCGAGCGCGTCGGCCAGGATCCGTGCCCCGGCCGCGGTGTCGTCGCTCCCCGTCCCGGGCGGCACCGCCCCGGTTTCGTCGGCCGGGGGGAACGTCGCGTCGGCGCCGTTCTGGCCGTCCGGGGGCGGGTCCTGCGCCGTCCCCCCGGGACTGCCGGGCAGGCTGCGGACCACCACGTCGGGCAGCCCGGCCGCGACGAGGGAGTCGGCGTCCACGTCCCCGTAGGGCAGTGCCACGACCGGGTGGACGGCGGCGACGGCGGTCAGCCGCTTCAGGAAGGTGGCTGCCGCCTCGGTGCCGCGCCCGGCGCCCTCGACACCGTCGACCGCGTAGGGACCGGCGGCCATGAGCTCGAGCTCCTCGACCAGCGCGGGGTCGATCGCGAGCGCCACCGGGAGCGCGGGCACGGTCTGGGTGCCGCCCGGCGCGGTGTTCCCGGGCAGCCGCTCGATGACGGCCAGTGCCCGGTCGAGCCGGCCGTCGCCGGCGATCGCGTCGGCGAGCTTGTCGTCGAGGAAGTCGCCGGAGGGGCTGCGGTGGGGGCGCTCGGTCAGCGGCCAGAGCCAGCCGACCGCGGTCCGGGCCGAGGGAACGACGGGCTGCTGGACGAGGAACGTCTGGAGCTCACCCACGCGGCGCTGGTCGCCGTCCACGGTGCCGTTGAGGTTGAGCAGCACCGGGTAGACGCCGTCGCGGTCCAGACGCAGCTCGTCGGAGCCGACCGTGTAGCTGAAGTCCAGTTCGCCGCCGGCGGGCAGTTCGCCGGGCACGCCCTGGAAGGACGGCAGCACCGTGGTCGCCGGGTCGGGGTCCCGGCCCACGGCGGCCAGCTCGTCGCGGGTGGTGAGCACCTGGCCGCGCTGCAGCCGGACACTGAGATCGCTGATCGCCGAGCCGCCGGTGTTGGTGAGGGTGCCCGTGACGGTCACCATCGCCCCGGGCGTGACGGCGCGGGGCTCGAACCGGCCCACGTCGATCCGGACCGGCCGGTCGGGGTCGGTCGCGTCGTCCGCCGGGGCGGCCGTGACGATGGGCGGGGCAGCCTGAGCGGACGCGATCATCCCCACCGGCGCGAGACCCAGCGCCGCTGCGAGCAGGGGGGCGACGGCGGCGCGCACGAGCGCCGTCCGCGTCATCGGACCTCCTCGCTGGCGCTCGTCAGCCGCGTGACGCGGGGCCGTGCTGTGCCTATCTCAACCTCGCAAGCTCGGTCATGCGCTGTCGGCCAGCAGTGCGGGCGCGCGCTCGACCAGTGCCCGTTCGTCGGCGTAGGCCAGCCGGCCGCTCAACTCGTCGAGGGGCACCCAGGCGACCTCGGTCACCTCGATGTCGGCGTCGGAGAGGGCGCCCCCGATCGCGCGGAGCAGGAAGTGGTGCACGGTCTTGTGCACGCGGCGCCCGTCGGCGACGAACCAGAAGTCGATGATGCCGAGCGGCGCGACGACCTCGCCGATGATCCCGGTCTCCTCCGCGACCTCGCGGACGGCGGTGTCCTCGGGGGTCTCGCCCTCCTCGATGTGCCCCTTGGGCAGCGACCAGAGGAGCCGCCCGCGGCGGTCGGTCCGGCCGATGAGGGCGGCACGAGGCCCGGTGACACCGTCGTCGGCCACCACCAGGCCCCCGGCAGAGGTCTCGTCGACCCGGCGCAGCCGGCGGCCGG
>JAOPUS010000042.1 GCA_025963345.1 Blastococcus sp.
GCGCGCCGTGGGCGGCGGTGATCCGCCGCAGCCCGGCGTTGAAGCCGTCCAGCGGCGGGACGACGCCCATGTTGCCGGCCGCGGCCTCGCTGATGACGCAGGCGATCTGGCTGCCCCGCTCGGCGAACACGGCCTCGACCGCGGCGAGGTCGTTGTAGGGCAGGACGACGGTGTCGGCGGCGGCGCCCGTGGTGACCCCCGGGGTGTCGGGTAGGCCGAGCGTGGCCACCCCGGAGCCGGCCGAGGCGAGCAGCGAGTCGACGTGTCCGTGGTAGTTGCCGGCGAACTTGACGATCAGCGGCCGGCCGGTGGCGCCGCGGGCCAGCCGGACGGCCGAGAGCACCGCCTCGGTACCGGAGTTGACCAGCCGCACCCGCTCCACGGGGGCGACCCGGTCCCGGATCGCCTCGGCCAGGTCGAGCTCACCTTCGGTCGGGGCGCCGAAGGAGAGCCCGCGCCGGGCCGCGGCGGTGACCGCCTCGACGACGGCGGGGTGCGCGTGGCCCAGGAGCAGCGGGCCCCACGAGCTGACCAGGTCGACGTAGCGGCGGCCGTCGGCATCGGTGATCCACGGGCCGGAGCCCTCCACCATGAAGCGCGGGGTGCCGCCGACGGCGCGGAAGGCGCGGACCGGGCTGTTCACGCCGCCCGGGGTAACCGTCTGGCCGCGGGCGAAGAGGGCGGCCGAGACCGGGGCCTCGTAGGTGTAGAGGGAGCTGTCCAGCGAGGTCACGAACCCAGTGTCCCCTGTGTTCCTGAGGGGCCGTCGGGGGTGTCGGGGCGGGTCTCGCCGACCCCCACCATCAGCGCCTCGTACAGCGCCGCCGGGTCGCGGGTGGGCACCAGAACGGTGCGACCGTCGGTGTGCTTCAGCGGCAGGCCGGTCCGGCCCCGCGGCAGCGACCAGCCCCCACCCAGCACCGGCGCACCGGCGTCGACGCCGGAGTCGACCCCGCGCAGGTGGTCGACGTCGATGTCCGAGAAGGAGACGCTCTCGCGGCCGACGGAGAGGCCGCCGTCATCCACCCGAACGGTCCAGATGCGCCTGGCCTGCACGGTGCCGGTCGCGACGATGCCGACCACGACGCCCAGCGCCGCCCATATCGGTCCTGGGAGATCATTCCCGGGGAGCACCAGCTCGAGCACCACGAAGAGCGCCACCGCCCCGGCGACGATCCAGAACGGCCGCCAGGAGCCCCCCGGCTCCACGTACGCGGTCACCGCACCAGGCGCGCGGCCTCGACCGCCCAGTACGTGAGCACCGTTCCCGCACCGGCCCGGCGGATCGCGGTCAGCGTCTCCAGGATCGCCCGCTCGCGGTCGATCCAGCCGTTGGCAGCGGCTGCCTCGACCATCGCGTACTCGCCGCTGACCTGGTACGCGCTCACCGGCACGTGCACCGCGTCAGCGACCCGCGTGATGATGTCGAGGTAGGGCAGCGCCGGCTTGACCATGACCGCGTCGGCACCCTCGGCGAGGTCCTGGGCCACCTCGCGCAGCGCCTCGTCGGCGTTGGGCGGGTCCATCTGGTAGGTCGAGCGGTCCCCGAACTGCGGGGCCCCCTCGGCCGCCTCGCGGAACGGGCCGTAGAAGCCCGAGGCGTACTTGGCGGCGTAGGCCAGGATCGGCGTCTCGGCGAAAGCGGCGCCGTCCAGCGCCTTCCGGATAGCTGCGACCTGGCCGTCCATCATCCCGCTGGGGGCGATGACATGCGCCCCGGCCTGGGCCTGGGCGATCGCCACGGCCGCATAGCGGTCCAGCGTGGGGTCGTTGTCGACGACCCCTGCCGGCGTGATCACGCCGCAGTGCCCGTGATCGGTGTACTCGCACAAGCAGAGGTCGGCCATGAGCACCAGCTCGTCGCCGAGATCGGCCCGCAGCTGCTGCAGCGCGACGTTGACGATCCCGTCGGCGGCGTCGGCCTGCGAGCCGACCGGGTCCTTCTCGCCCGGGATGCCGAACAGCATGAGCCCGCCGATGCCGGCCTCGGCTGCCTCGTGGGCGGCCTTCCGCAGCGAGTCCAGGGTGTGCTGGACGACGCCGGGCATCGAGGAGATCGCCACCGGGGCGTCGATGCCCTGCTTGACGAAGACCGGCAGGACGAAGTCCGCCGGGGCCAGCCGGGTCTGGGCGGTGAGGCGCCGCAGCGCGGGCGTCGACCTCAGTCGACGCCCGCGCGCGAACGGGTGGGCGGGCGAGCTATGGCTCACTTGTCGGCCCCATCCTCCGCAGCGTCCCGCAGCGACTCGGCGTACTCGGCCAGGGCGTCGACCAGCGGTCCGACGGCGGCCGTCTCCGGCTGCACGTCGACGCGCAGGCCGAACTCCTGGGCGCTCGCGGCGGTCGCGGGGCCGATGACGGCGACGACGGTCTTGGCGTGCGGCTTGCCGGCGATGCCGACCAGGTTGCGCACCGTGCTGGACGAGGTGAAGCAGACGGCGTCGAAGCCGCCGCCCTTGATCGCCTCGCGCACCGCGGCAGCCGGCGGGGCGGCCCGCACGGTGCGGTAGGCGGTCACGTCGTCGATCTCCCAGCCGCGCTCCTGGAGCCCGGCGGCGAGCGTCTCGGTCGCGATGTCGGCCCGCGGCAGCAGCACGCGGTCGATCGGGTCGAAGACGTCGTCGTAGGGCGGGAAGTCGGCCAGCAGGCCCTCGCTGGACTGCTGCCCGGTGGGCACCAGCTCGGGGACGATGCCGAAGTCGCGGACGGCGGCGGCGGTCTGCTCACCGACGCAGGCGACCTTCACGCCGGCGAACGCGCGGGCGTCGAGGCCCAGCTCGGTGAACTTCTCGCGCACGGCCTTCACCGCGTTCACGGAGGTGAAGACGATCCAGCCGTAGCGACCGGTGACCAGACCCTTGATGGCGCGGTCCATCTGCGCGGCGCTGCGCGGCGGCTCGACGGCGATGGTCGGCACCTCGACCGGCACCGCGCCGTACGCGCGCAGCCGCTCACTCATCTCGCCGGCCTGGTCCTTGGTGCGCGGCACCAGGACCCGCCAACCGAACAGCGGTCGGCTCTCCCACCAGGACAGCCGGGCGCGCTTGTCGACGGCGGCGCCGACCGTCGCGACGACCGGACCGCTGAACGCGTCCAGTCCGGCGGTCTTCTCCGCCACGGCGACGAGCTTGGCGACGACGCTCTTCTGCGCCGTCCCCGAACCGCCGGTGGTGACCACGATCGGCGTGCTGCCCGACAGGCCGCCCTCGACCAGCCGTGCGGCCGCCTCGGGCAGCTCCTCGGCGCCACCCTGGAGCACCAGCGTGCCGCCGGCCGCCGCGGCGACGCCGGCGAGCGCGGGGAGGTCGACGCCGCTGCTCAGATCCACGGTCACCGCGGTGCTGCCCAGGGCCACGCCGGCGTAGGCGGGCACGGCCGTGGCCGTCGCGACGCCCGGCACGACGTCGAAGGGCACCGAGGTGCGGCCGACGGCGAGCACCTCCTTGACCACCGCATCGGCGGTGTAGGGGTCGCCGGCGACCAGCCGGACGACCACGTCACCGTGCTTCGCGGCGGCCACGGCGGCCTTGGCCACCTCGGCCGGCTCGCCGGTCACGGTGCTGAGCTCGGCCTGCGGGTGTGCCTCGCGGACGGCGTCCTGGACCGCGACGGAGACGTCGGGGTCGACGAGGACGACGGCCGCCTCGGCCAGTGCCGCGGTCGCCCGGGCGGTGAGCATGCCGGGATCACCCGGGCCTGCACCGACGAAGACGACCCGACCGGCAGTGCCGGAGGTCTTACGGAAGCGCGTCATCGCGTGCTCCTGATCCTGGCCCCGAAAGGGGCCTGTTGTACGGGGGTCTGGGGGAAGAAAGCAGTCATGAGCCGACCGCCATGAGCTCGGCCGCACCGCGGTCGAGGAGTTCCGTCGCCAGGGCACGCCCGAGAGCGGCTGCCTCCAGCAGTGGTCCGGTGGCCGAGCCGCGGACGGCATCACTGCCGTCGATCGCGGTCACGGACGCCCGGAGGAACAGTTCGGGGCCGTTCTCGCCGTCGGCCACCTCGGCGTAGGCGGCCACCGGCGCGCTGCAGCCGGCCTCGAGCGCGGCGAGCGTGCTGCGCTCGGCGATGACGCAGGCGCGGACGGTGGGCTCCTCCAGCCGGCCGAGCAGCTCGCGCGTGCGGGCGTCGCTGGTGCGGCACTCCACGGCGAGGGCGCCCTGCGCCGGTGCGGGCAGCACCTGCAGCGGGTCGAGGGTCTCGGTGATCGCGTCGAGGCGACCCAGCCGGGCGAGCCCCGCGCGGGCGAGGACGACGGCGTCGAGGTCCCCCGGCGCGACGCGCGCCAGCCGGGTGTCCACGTTGCCGCGGATCGGGACGACGTCGAGCCCGAGGCCGAGCGCGCGCAACTGGGCGACCCGGCGGGGGGCCCCGGTGCCGATCTTCGAGCCGGCCGGCAGCTCCCCGAGGGTGAGCCCGTCGCGGGCGACGAGGGCGTCGCGCGGGTCCGCGCGTCCGGGCACCGCGGCGATGATCAGCCCGGGCTCCGCGGCCGTGGGGAGGTCCTTGTAGCTGTGGACGGCGAGGTCGACGCTGCCCTCCAGGAGCGCGCGGCGGATCGCGGCGACGAACACGCCGGTGCCGCCGAGCCGCGCGATCGCCTCGGCCGAGCGGTCACCCTCGGTCACGATGTGGACGAGTTCGACCGGCGTCCCGGTGGCCGCGGTGATCGCGTCGGCGATCGTCTGGGACTGGGTACGGGCGAGCTCGCTGCCCCGGGTGCCCAGGCGCAGGGTCGACGTCACGGTGCCGGCGGTCACGAGGCCTCACCTGCATGCAGGGCGGGGTCGACGGTGACGGCCTCGGCGAGGGCGCCGTCCTCCACCTGGGCGTCGATGCCGAGCCCGAAGAGGGCGCGCAACGCGCCGGCGTAGTCGGTGTCGCCCGGCGCCGCGGCCAGCTCCTTCACGCGGACGGTCGGCTCGTGCAGCAGCTTGTCGACGACGCGGCGCACGGTGCGAGCGATCTCCGACCGCGCACGCGCGTCGAGGTCGGGCAGCCGGGTGGACAGCCGCAGCAGCTCGGCGTCGACGACCTCGGCGGCCTGGCTGCGCAGCGCGGAGACGGTCGGGGCCACCTCGGCGGCCTGGCGCTCGGCCCGCAGCAGCGCGGTCTCGGTCTCGACCATGGCGTGCGCCGCGGCGATGTCGTCGGCCGCCACGGGGCCGGCGGTGGGCCGGCCGGGAGTCGCCGCCCGCTCACCCTGCAGGAGGGCCAGGTCGACGACGTGCACGCCCGGCAGCGCGGCGACGCCGGGGTCGACGTCCCGGGGCAGTGCCAGGTCGACGACGGCCAGCGGCCGTCCGTTGCGGCCGGCCAGCGCGGCGGCGACCACGTCGGTGCCGACGACCAGCCCGGTCGCGCCGGTGCAGGTGACCAGGACGTCGGCGGCGGCCAGCTCGGTGGGCAGGTCCGCGAGGGCCGCGGAGCGGCCGCCGATGCTCTCGGCCAGGCGGTGGGCCGAGGCCTCGGTGCGGCTGCTGACGACGACCGCGGCACCGCGGCGGGCCAGGGTGGTCGCGGCGAGGGCACCCATGGAGCCGGCGCCGACCACGAGCACGGAGCGGCCCTGCAGGCTGCCGATGCGCTCCTCGGCCCGGTCGAGGGCGACGGAGACCAGCGAGGCGCCGGCCCGGTCGATCCCGGTCTCGGTGTGCACCCGCTTGCCCACGCGGAGGGCTCGCTGGGCGACCGGGTGCAGCGCCCGCCCGACGGTGCCCTCCTCGCGGGCGAGGGCGTAGGCCGCGCGCAGCTGGCCCAGGACCTGGGTCTCCCCGACGACCATCGAGTCCAGGCCTGCCGCCACCGTGAACAGGTGGGCGACGGCCTGGTCCTCGTAGTGGACGGTGACGTACGGGGAGAGCTCCTCGACCGTCGCGCCGGCCTGGCGGGCGAGCACCCGGCTGACGTCGGTGACGCCGCCGTGGAACTTCTCCACCTCGGCGAACACCTCGATCCGGTTGCACGTGGCGAGCACGAGCGCCTCGCTCACGTGGTCGCTGCCGACGAGCTCGTGCAGCGCCTTCACGCGGTCGTCGGCACCCATGGCGAACTGCTCGAGCAGCGCCACGGGCGCGGTCTGGTGGGAGACGCCCACTGCAAGAAGACTCATGTGTCCTCCTCGCTGGCGCTCGTCGGCCGCATTCGCGGACTCGCTGTGCACATCGCAGAACTCGCACGCTCGTTCATGCGGGCTCCCCCACGGCGGGCACCAGCCGCTGCTGGCCGACGAAGGCCAGCACCTGCAGCTCCACCGAGAGGTCGACCTTGCGGACGTCGACGCCCTCGGGCGCGGCCAGCGTCACCGGTGCGAAGTTCAAGATGCTCCTCACGCCGGCCGCGGCCAGCCGGTCGCAGACCGACTGGGCCACTTCGGCGGGTGTCGTGATGACCCCGATGGAGGCCTGCGTCGCCGTCACGACCTCCTCCAGTTCCTCGGTGGGTCGCACCGTCAGCCCGCCGATGCGCTGCCCGATGCGGGCCTCGGCGGCGTCGAACAGCCCCACGAACTCGAAGCCCCGGGAGCCGAAGCCGGCGTAGTCGGCCAGCGCGGAACCGAGGTTGCCGATGCCGACCAGCACGCAGGCCCGCGACCGCTCGACGCCCAGGACGCCCGAGATGCGGTCCCGCAGCGTCGCCACCTCGTACCCGACGCCACGCACCCCGCAGGGGCCGAGGTGCGAGAGGTCCTTGCGCAGCCCGGCGGGGTTGACTCCGGCCGCCGCGGCGAGTTCACCGGACGCGACGGTGCTGCGGCCGGCGTCGGCGAGGGCGGACAGCACGCGCAGGTATACGGCCAGGCGGGCGACGGTGGCCTCCGGGATGGTCCGGGGCCGCGGCTGGATCACGGGCTCTCCACAGGCGGTCACGCCCGGCTCCCGGCAGGCGCCGGGAGCGGAATGCGACATCGGGACGCGGACGTTCCTCGTCCGCGTCGGCCACGGTAACCGCTTGTGAACGCAGGAACAAAGTCGCCGGCTACCCAATCGGGCGCTGACCGGCCCGTTCGGGTGGCGCTGTGGTGGAGACCACCGTACTGGCCCCACCACGACCCCCTAGTGACGGGCCCGTGGGCTCAGCTCAGGCCCAGGTCACGCCGCAGCCGGACGACGTCGACGGTGAAGTAGCAGTGCTCCCGGCCGTCGAGCAGCACGACCGGCACCCGGTCGCCGTACTCGGCCTGCAGGGCGGGGTCTGCGTCCACGTCGACCGCCTCCGGGACGAGGCCGGCCTCCGCGCCGATCCCGGCCAGCGTCTCGGCCGCGGTCTCGCACAGGTGGCAGCCCGCCCGCGTGAGCAGGGTCAGGCGGGCCGGATCGTCAGTCACCGGCACCCACCGGCTCGACCGCGGGTTCGGTGTCGGAGCCCGTCAGCCCCAGTTCCCGGAGCCGGGCGCGGCTGACCTTCCCGGTGAGGGAGTGCGGCAGCGACGGCAGGAAGTGCACCGACGTCGGCACCTTGTACCGGGCCAGGGACTCCGCGGCGTACTCCTGCAGCGCCTCGAAGGTGACGTCCTCCCCCAGGGTGCGGACGACGACCGCGCGGACGGCGGAGCCGGTCCGCGGGTCCGGGACGCCGATGACGGCGCTCTCCGCGACGGCGGGGTGGGCGTCGAGCACCCGCTCGACCTCAGCGGGATAGACGTTGAACCCACTGACCAGGATCAGGTCGCTGCGCCGGTCGACGAGGTGCAGGTCGCCGTCGGCGTCCCGGTAGGCGAGGTCGCCGGTACCCAGCCAGCCGTCGGCGCCCGGTCCGTCGGCCCCGTCGGGCCAGTAGCCGGAGAAGAGGTTCGGGCCGCGGATCCAGAGCTCCCCCGGGCCCTCGAGGTGGTCGTCGTCGGTGAAGTCCGCGTCGGACGAGGAGTCGGACGCGGAGCTGGCGGTGTCCCGCAGTTGGAGTTCGACGCCGGGAAGCGGCCCACCGATGCAGTTGGGCTTGGCCCGGCCGGTGGCCAGGGTGCTGGCGACCACCGGGGAGGCCTCGGTGAGGCCGTAGCCCTCCCAGACCGTGACGGCGGCACGTTCGCGCATGGCCACCCAGGTCTCCTCGGGCAGCGGCGCGGCGCCGGACGAGGCCACCCGCATCGCGGCGAACCCGCGGCGCAGGTCCGCGTCGTTGCCGGCGGCATCGGCCGCGGCCAGCCACGCCTGGAACATCGGGGGCGCCCCGGGGACGGCGGTCACGTGCTCCTCGGCCATCAGCGTGAGCGAGGCGCGGGGGTCGAAGGTCTCCTGCAGCACGGCGCAGGCGCCCGTGGCGGCGACCAGCCCGAAGCCGGCGTTGAGGCCATAGACATGGAAGAGCGGCAGCACCAGCAGCACCCGGTCGTCGGAGCGGACCGGAGGCGGCGTCAGCGCCAGGCACTGTTCCTGGTTGGCCCGCAGCGCGGCCGAGGTCAGGATGGCCCCGCGCGGGCGCCCCGTCGTGCCGCTCGTGTAGGCCAGGAAGGCCAGTGCGTCGGGCGTCTCCGGCACTGCCGGCGCCGCCCCGTCGTCCTCCGGTGGTCCGGTGCAGACCCGGACGCCCGCCACCGGCGCGCGGTCGACCGCCGCGACCAGCAGCACGGCCCCGGAATCGCCGAGGACGTACTCGAGCTCCGGGTCGGTGTAGGCGGTGTTCACCGGCACGACGACGAGCCCGGCACGCAGCGCGCCAAGGGCTGCGCGCAGCCAGGCCAGTCCGTTGGGCAGCTGGACGGCGACCCGATCGCCGGGTGCCAGGCCGAGTGCGGCGTACCCCGCCGCGGCCCGGTCGACGGCGGCGTCGAGCTCCGCCCAGCTCAACCGCTCGTCCCCGGCGACCACCGCGGGGGCCTCGGGGCTGCGCCGCGCGGCTGCGCGGACCAGTGCCGCCAGCGACGTGCCTGCCTCGGTCACCGGTCATCTCCTTCGTTGGAGCTGCTGAGCACGCCCGTCCGGGTGTACGAGACCATGCATCTGGGCAGGCTCGCGTGGACGGACTGGGGCGATGTTGTCACCATGGGGCCAGACCCGCAGCACACGCGCCCGTCCCTCGTCGGGCGCGTCGGGTGAAGACGGTCCAGGTTCGGCGGGCCGATGAGGAGGTCGATCGCCCGCATGCCCCACCCCCTGGACGCGGAGCACGCGGCTGCCCAGGCCCCCTCGGGCCCGCGCACACGGCCGACGCCCGTCCCGCGTGCCAGCAGCGAGGCACTGACGGCGACCGCGGCACCGAACGACGTCACGGACGAGAATTTCGCGGTCTCGCCCGATGAGCTGGTCCCGGAGCCGCCGGGCGTCGACGTATGGGCGCTGGTGCACCGCGCCCAGGACGGCGACGCAGAGGCGTTCGGCGAGCTCTACGACCACTACGTGACGATGGTCCACCGCTACGTCTATCACCGGGTCGGCGACCGGGCGACGGCCGAGGACGTCACGAGCGAGACCTTCGTGCGGGCCCTGCGCCGGATCGACTCGCTGTCCTTCCAGGGGCGCGACGTCGGGGCGTGGCTGGTCACGATCGCCCGCAACATCATCCGCGACCACGTGAAGAGCAGTCGCTACCGACTCGAGGTCGCGACGGCGGACATGCGGGACGCCGACCGGGCCACCGACGGGCCCGAGGACGCGGTCGTCCAGCACCTGACCAACCAGCAACTGCTCGCCTGCGTGAAGCAGCTCGGCAGCGAGCAGCAGGAGTGCATCGTGCTGCGCTTCCTGCACGGGCTGTCGGTGTCGGAGACCGCCGAGATCATGGGCAAGAAGGACGGCGCCATCAAGGCGCTGCAGCACCGCGCCGTGCGGCGGCTGGCCGGTCTGCTCCCGGACGGTCTGAGATGACCGAAAAGTCGATCGTCGGGGCCGTAACCGAATACCGTTCCGCCTCGTTGGATCGGGTGCAGCGGGAGGCGCCGACTACTGGTCTCCCCGCAGGATCGACGTCCGGAGGAACCAGGTGAGCGTGCGACATCGCGAGGACGCCGTCGTCGCGGCGCTGCACGAGCTCGCGCCGCACCTCGACGGCGAGCCCGACCCTGCCTTCCGGGCCGCCACCCGCGCTCGGCTGGTGGCGATGGCCGCCGTCCGGTCGCCCGACCCCGAGCCGGTCACCGGGTTCAAGCGGCTCCTGGCCGCCCGCGCGGAAGACGCCGCACCCGCCCGGTGGCGGACCCGGCTCACCGCCGGCCTGGCCGGCGCCGCGCTGACCGTGACCGCTGCCGCGTCCCTCGTCGCCCTCGCCTCCGACGCGCGCCCCGGCGACGTGCTCTACGGGCTCAAGCGCGGCACGGAGCAGACCCAGCTCGCGCTGGCCGGCGAATCCCGCGGGCAGACGCTGCTCGATTTCGCCAGCACCCGGCTCGACGAGCTGAAGACCCTGGTCGATGACCCGCCGAACGCCCTGCCGGCCGCGGGTGGCGCTGCCGGAACGGGCGGCACGATGCTAGCCGCGGGCGCGGACCCCGGGCTGGTGATCTCCACGCTCGAGACGATGGACGACCAGACCACTCAAGGCACTGCCTGGCTGACCGGCCGGGCCGTGACCACCCGGAACGACGGTCCGTTGGACGACCTGGCCGTCTGGGTGACGGCACAGAGCGACGGGCTCGCCGCGCTGGCGCCCGACCTGCCCGACGCGGCGGGAGCCGCCGTGACCCACTCCCTCGCTCTGCTCACCGACGTCGCGGCGCGCAGTGATGGGCTGCAGGGGGCGCTCACCTGCGCCGCGGGGCCGGCGGTCGGCGCCGCGGACGCGCTCGGCCCGGCACCGGCCACGTGCGTGCCGGCCGCCCCGGAGACGGCGACACCGGGGCCCGGAACGGGCGTGCCCGGCACCGGGTCGACCACCCAGGCGACCACCCCCGCCGTGCTGACGACTCCGCCCGTCGGCGGCACGGGGTCGGGTGGCACCGGTACCGGCGGTGGCTCCGGTGGGGTGCCGGTCCCCGGCATTCCTTCCATCCCTGGCGGGCCGGGCCTGCCGACGATCCCCGGCACGCCCACCGTCCCCGGCCTGCCCGGCGTCACGCTCCCCGGCACCGGCCCGGGGCCGGTGGTCGACGCCCCCAGCGGGGATCTCGGCGTCGGCGTGTGCCTCCCGCCGCTGGCGACGATCGGCGACTGCTGAGCCGAAGGCCACGGCCTGAACGCACCGGCCCACCCGGATAGGGTCGCAGTCAGTCGATCGTAGGGAGGTCCCGTGCCGCGAGTGCCGTTGCGCGGCCGCCGGTCCGCACGTCCCGAAGGTCCGGCCGACGAGGAGACCCGGGCGCACGTCGCGGGTGCCGCCTCCGCCGCCGCTGCGGAGGTCGCCGCGCCTTCGGCCGTCACGCCCGACCTGACCGGTGCGGCGTTCTTCGACGTCGACAACACGATGATGATGGGCGCCTCGCTCTTCTGGTTCGCCCGCGGCCTGGCCGCCCGCAAGTACTTCTCCACGCGGGACCTGGCCGGCTTCGTCTGGCAGCAGGCCAAGTTCCGCATCGCCGGCAACGAGGGCAGCGCCGACGACATGCACACCATCCGGGAGAACGCGCTGGCGTTCGTCGCCGGCCGGCCGGTGGCCGAGATCGTGCAAGCCAGCGAAGAGATCTACGACGAGCTGATGGCCGACCGGATCTGGGCCGGCACGCGCTCACTCGCCCAGCAACACCTCGACGCCGGCCAGCGGGTCTGGCTCGTCACGGCCACGCCGGTGGAGCTGGCCGGGATCATCGCCCACCGGCTC
>JAOPUS010000047.1 GCA_025963345.1 Blastococcus sp.
TGGGGCGGAGGAGGTGGTCACGCGACTGGGCGGCGAACGCAGTACCCGCGTCGGCGTCCCCGTCGCTCCGGTCACGGGTCCCGCGGGCCCGATCGCACAGGACGACGGCCGGACCGCCCTCGTCGCCGTCGTCCCGCTCGGCCGGCTGACAGCCGACCAGGCCGACCTGCTGGCCCGCACCGCCACCGACCTGCAGCTCACGCCCTGGCGCAGCGTCGTCCTGCCCGACCTCGACGACGCCGATGTCGCAGCCGAGCTCACCGCCGCCGCGCTCGTGCTCGACCCCGCCAGCTCGTGGCTCCGGGTGACCGCCTGCGCCGGACGGCCCGGCTGCGCGAAGTCGCTCGCCGACGTCCGCCCGGACGCCACCGCCGCCGTCACCACCGGCACGCTCCCGGCCGGCGGGGTGCGGCAGCACTGGGCCGGGTGCGAGCGACGCTGCGGGCGCCCGCGGGGCGACGTCGTCGACGTCGTCGCGACGGGCCTGGGCTACCGGGTGGACACCGTCCCCCGCTGACGGCCGGTCATGGACGGGGGTTGGTCCGCGTCCAGCCGCGGTCGTCCCGCCGGGCGCCCTGGGCCGCCCGGCAGCGGCGGCACACCTCCTGCACACCCTCCGCGTGCCGGCCCGACTCCGGCTGGACGTCGTCCCAGGTGACGTGCGGAAAGCGGGCCAGCCGGGACTTGCTCAGCGACAGCCCGCAGACCGTCTCGTTGCGCCCCCGCTCCCACGCGTGGACCTCACCGGCGGGGTACCGGATGCCGTCGTCGGGGTCGGTCCACTGGTCCGTGGCAGCGACCGCAGCGTTGCGCACTCCCATGAGCTCACTTCCCTTCGGGCAGCCGCGCGCCCGAGCGCACGTGCGAGCCGGCCTCGACCAGGGCCTGCCGCCCGACGAGGGTGATGTCGCCGTCGCCACCGACCGAGGCCCCCTCGCCCACCTCCACCCGGTCGTCCAGAACGGCGCGGGTGACGGTGGCCCCCGAGTGCACCCGCACCCCGGGCAGCAGGACGGAGTCCACGACCGTTGCGCCCCGCTCCACGACCACCCCCGGCGACAGCACCGACCCGCGCACCTCCCCGGCGACGCGGGTGCCGCCGGAGACCAGGCTCTCGTCGACCACCGCCCCGGGCAGGAGCCGCGCGGCACTGTGCCGGCCTCCCCGGGTGTGCAGCGGCCAGGCGGGGTCGTCCAGGTCGATGGGCGGCTCGGCCGTCAGGAAGTCCCGATGGGCCTCCCAGTACGCCGGGACCGTGCCGACGTCGCGCCAGTAGCCCTCGAGCGGGTACGCGCGAGCAAGGCCGTCCCGGGTCTGGTCCGGCAGGAGTTGGCTGCCCAGGTCGTCGAGCGCGTCCTCACCGGCATCGGCGGCCAGCGCCTCGAGTCGGTCGAGTGTCGGGCCGGGGGTGAAGACGAAGACCTCGTTGGTCGCGGTCGTCGTCGCGGGGTCATCGGGCTTGTAGGCGTAGTCGGTGACCGCGCCGTCGTCGCCGACCTGGACGATGCCGTAACGGGAGGCGTCGTCGGCCGCGACCTCGGTGGTCACCATGGTCACCTCGGCACCGGAACCGAGGTGGGCCTCGGCGACCAGCCGGTAGTCCAGCTCGTAGACGGCGTCGGAGCTCACGACGACGAGCGCGTCGGGGTCGTGCTCGCGGATGAGCTCCGCGTTCCGCCACAGCGAGTCCGCGGTGCCGCTGTGCCAGCCGCCGCGGTCGGTGCCCTGGAAGGGCGGCAGCGTCAGCAGGCCGCCGGAGGTGCGGTCGAGATCCCAGGGCCGGCCGTTGGCCAGGTGGTCCGCCAGCGACGTCGGGTGGAACTGCACCGAGACCCACACGTCGGCGATCTGCGAGTGCTGGCAGTTGCTCAGCGGGAAGTCGATCAGCCGGTAGACGCCGGCGAACGGGACGGCGGGCTTGGCGCGCTGTTCGGTCAGCAACTCCAGGCGTCCCCCCGCGCCACCGGCGAGGACCAGGACGAGGATGCGGGGAAGCGCCATACGCAGCCGCTACCCCGCGCGGGCCGGGACGTAGCCTCCCCCGGGTGTACGAGTACGAGAAGGACGGCGCCGAGATCTACCGCCAGTCGTTCGCCACGATCCGCGCCGAGGCCGACCTCGACGGGCTGCCCGCGGACGTCGCGCAGGTGGTCGTCCGGATGATCCACGCCTGCGGGCAGGTGGACCTCGTCGACGACGTCGCCTTCTCCCCCGCCGTCGTGGAGCGGGCCCGCGAGGCCCTGAACGCGGGTGCGCCGGTGCTCTGCGACGCCCAGATGGTCGCCTCCGGCATCACCCGGCGCCGGCTGCCGAAGGACAACGACGTCGTCTGCACGCTGAACGACCCGCGGACGCCGGCGCTCGCCGCCGGCCTCGGGACCACCCGCACGGCGGCGGCGCTGGAGCTGTGGGGCGACCGTCTCGACGGCGCCGTCGTGGCCATCGGCAACGCCCCCACCGCTCTGTTCCACCTGCTGGAGACGGTCGCCGCCGGCGGACCGCGCCCGGCCGCCGTCATCGGCATCCCGGTCGGTTTCATCGGCGCCGCGGAGTCCAAGGACGCGCTGGCCGCCTCCGACCTGGAGTTCCTCGTGGTCCGGGGACGGCGGGGCGGCAGCGCGATCACCGCTGCAGCCGTCAACGCGATCGCGAGCACCGTGGAATGAGCGGGCGGCTGTACGGCGTCGGGCTCGGCCCGGGCGACCCGGAACTGGTGACGGTCAAGGCCGCCCGGCTGATCGGCGCGGCCGACGTCGTGGCCTTCCACGCGGCGCAGCACGGCCGGTCGGTCGCCCGGGGGCTGGCCGCGCCGTACCTGCGCGAGGGCCAGATCGAGGAGCTGCTCGTCTACCCGGTCACCACCGAGACGACCGACCACCCCGGCGGCTACCAGGGCGCGATCGACGAGTTCTACGAGGCGGCCGCCGCGCGACTGGCCGCCCACCTGGACGCCGGCCGCGACGTCGTCGTCCTCGCCGAGGGGGACCCGTTCTTCTACGGCTCCTACATGCACATGCACAAGCGGCTGGCGCACCGCTACCCGACCGAGGTCGTCCCCGGCGTGACCAGCGTCAGCGGGGCCGCAGCGGCGGTCGGCCGGCCGCTGGTCGAGCGGGACGAGGTGCTCACCGTCCTGCCGGGCACCCTCGGCGCCGACGAGCTCGCCGAATGGCTGGCCACCACCGACTCCGCCGCCGTGCTGAAGCTCGGCCGGACGTTCCCCCAGGTCCGGGAGGCGTTCGAACGGGCCGGCGTCCTCGACCGCGCGCTCTACGTCGAACGGGCGACCAGCGATCGGCAGCGCATCATGCCGCTGGCCGACGTCGACCCCGCGAGCGTCCCGTACTTCTCCCTCGCCCTCCTCCCGAGCCCGCTCACCGGTCCGACGCCCAGGCCGTACCGGCCGTCAGCGGGCGACGGGCACCCCGGCGAGGTCGTCGTGGTCGGCCTCGGGCCCGGGTCGCGCAGCTGGACGACGCCCGAGGCGGCCGAGGCGCTCGCAGCGGCCGACGACCTGGTCGGCTACGGTCCGTACCTGGACCGCGTCGAGGCCAACCCGCGCCAGGAGCGGCACCCGAGCGACAACCGGGTGGAGGCCGACCGGGCGGCGCACGCGCTGAAGCTGGCGCAGAGCGGCCGTCGGGTCGCGGTGGTCTCCAGCGGCGACCCCGGCGTGTTCGCGATGGCCGCGGCAGTGCTCGAGGTCGCGGCCCAGCCGGAGTTCGCCGATGTGCGGGTGCGGATCGTGCCGGGCCTGACCGCGGCCCAGGCGGTGGCGGCGAAGGTCGGCGCCCCGCTCGGTCACGACTTCTGCGTGCTGTCGCTGTCCGACGTCCTCAAGCCCTGGGAGGTCGTCGTCGACCGGCTCCGGCACGCCGCCGCGGCCGACCTGGTGATCGCCCTCTACAACCCGAGGTCGAAGCACCGCCCTCACCAGCTCGGCGAGGCCAAGCAGGTGCTGCTGGAGAACCGGTCGCCGGAGACCGTCGTGGTGGTCGGGCGGGACGTCGGCGGTCCGGAGGAACAGCTGACCGTGACCACCCTGGCCGCGTTCGACCCGGAGGCCGTCGACATGCGCTGCCTCGTGCTCGTCGGCTCCTCGCAGACCCGCGTCACGGCCTCCGGTGCGGTCTACACGCCGCGCACCTATCCGAGGTGACGCGCCGGGGAGCGGGAATCAAGCCCACACTCCCGGGCTTGCCGCAGTTCGTGCTCCCCCGTCGCCTCTCCCGGCCTGCCGCGTTCTGGTCGGTGGCGGTGCTCCTCGTGCTGATGCTCGCCGCGTCGGGGGTCCCGTCGCCGCTGTACCGCGTGTACCAGGAGGAGTTCGGCTTCAGCTCCGGCGTGCTGACGACGATCTTCGGCATCTATGCGTTCGCGTTGCTGGCCTCGCTGCTCGTCGTGGGCGCGCTGTCGGACCACGTGGGCCGGCGGCCGGTGCTCGTGGTCGCCTTCCTGCTCGAGGCGGTCGCGATGGTGCTGTTCCTGGTGAGCGACGGCGTCGGCTGGCTGCTCGCCGCACGCGTGGTCCAGGGCCTCGCGACCGGGGCGCTGACCAGCACACTGGGCGCGGCGCTGCTGGACCTCCAGCACCGGGACCGGCCGCTCGGAGCCTTCATCAACAGCGCCTCGCCGGGTCTGGGGCTCTCGCTCGGCGCCGGGGGCGCCGGCCTGCTCGTGCAGTTCGTCCCCTCCCCCACCGACTGGGTGTTCGCCGTCCTCACCGTCGTGTTCGTCCTGGCCTCCGCCGGAACCCTGCTGCTGCTGCCGGAGTCCTCGCCGCGGCTGCCCGGCGCGGTGGCGTCGCTCCGGCCGCAGGTCCATGTGCCTCCGGCGCACCGCCGGGCGTTCCTGGTCGCCCTCCCGTGCCTCCTGGCGACCTGGGCGCTGGGTGGGCTCTACGCCTCCCTGGGCCCGTCCCTGCTCTCGGACGTCTTCGGGCTCGACAACCACCTGGCCGGTGGCCTGCTCATCCTCGCGCTCAACGGCACGGGCGTGTTCGGCTCGATGGCCCTGCGCGGTTCCGCGCCGGAGCGGGCCCTCGTCGTGGGTGCCCTCGTCTTCGCCGCGGGCGTGGGCGGCACGGTGGCGGCCCTGTTCGCGGGGTCGGTGACGTCGCTGTTCGTCGCGGCGGTCGTCACCGGTTTCGGCTTCGGAGCCGCCTTCCTCGGCGCCGTCGCGACCATCACCGCCGGGGTCGCGTCCGGGCACCGCGCCGGGCTGCTGGCCAGCATCTTCGTCGTCGGCTACCTCGCGTTCAGCCTGCCCGCGATCGCCGCCGGGATCGCTGCGAGCGTGATCGGCCTCGAGCGGACGGCGGAGATCTACGGCGTCGCCGTCATCGTGCTGGCGCTGTCGGCCGCCGCCGGACTCGTGCTGCACGGCCGCCGGAGCGCCGATCGCGCCCCCGAGGCGGGCGAGGACGCGCGCGCCCTCGCCGCCTGAGGCCGTCTCAGCTGCTCGGGTACGGGGACGCCCTGAGCGCCCGCGCCAGGCAAGCGGCGTTCTCCGCCAGCGTCGCCGTGGTCGAGGCGACGGCCTCCGGGGTCTCGTCCAGGTCCTTGTAGTCGCGGCTGCCCATGGCCTCGTCGTTCCAGTACGTGCCGCCCTGCGCCGGGATGGTGAACCCCATGTCGTTGAGGCCCTGCATCAGGTCGGCGGTGATCTTGTGCGCGCCGTCCTCGTTGCCGACCACGGCGGTGACGGCCACCTTGCCGGTGATCAGCGGCCGGCCGGAGTCGTCGGTCTCCGACAGTTCGCCGTCCAGGCGCTCCAGCACCCGCTGCGCGACGCTGCTCATGTGCCCGACCCAGGTGGGGGTCGAGACGATCAGGATGTCCGCGGCCATCATCTGCTCGCGGATCGCCGGCCACGCGTCGCCCTCGCCCATGTCCACCTCGACGCCGGGCTTGACGTCGTGATCCACCACCCGGACGACGTCGCCCGTGACCCCGTGCTTCCCGAGCGCCTCGAGGACCTGGCGGGCCATGAGGTCACTGCTGGACGGCGCGGGCGAGGCCTTGAGGCTGCAGACGAGGGCAAGGGCACGAAGCGGTGTCGACCCGGTCATGCTCCGTCAGATGCCCCGCCACCCACCGACGCCACACATCCGGGCCAGCAGCGTCCGCACGTCGTCGGGGGTGGCCGCGATCGCCGCCGCACCGGCAGCCGCCAGCTCCCCCTCGGGCGCCGGCCCCCAGCCCGCGCCGATGCACGGCAGTCCGTGCGCCGCGGCCCCGAGGACGTCCTGGGCCCGGTCCCCCACGAGCACCGGGTCGATCCCGTCCGGATGGGCCGCCAGCGCCGCGGCGACCACCTGGTCCTTGTGCCGGACGGCGCCGTCCAGCGTGGCGCCGTGCACCGAGGCGAACTGCCCCAGGAGGCCGACGTGCTCCAGGATCGCGACCGCGAACGGCTCCGGTTTGCTGGTGGCGACGGCGAGGGTCGCCCCGTCGGCCCGCAGCGCGGCCAGCAGGTCCGGGATCCGGGGGTAGGCCGGCGCGTCGAACATGGCCCCACCGGTGTAGTGGGCCCGGTAGGCGGCGACGGCGCGGCCGACGTCGGCACTGGCCAGCCCGAACGTGACGGCGAAGCCGTCCTGCAGCGGCGGCCCGACCATCGCGTTCAGCTGCGCGGGCGTGGGCTCGGGCAGGCCGAGCTCGGCAGCGGCGAAGCGAACCGAGGCATGGATCCCCGGCGACGAGTCGACGAGGGTGCCGTCGAGGTCGAACAGGACGAGGCGGGTCACCGGGACCGCACCCAGTCCAGCGCCTCCTCCACCGTCGCCACCACCGGCACCCCCGGTGGCAGCGGCGGACGGCGGACCAGCACGACCGGCACGCCGCGCTCCCGCGCAGCGGTCAGTTTCGCCGCCGTCATGGGGCCTCCGCTGTCCTTCGTCACGACGACGTCCACCCCGTGCTCGTCCAGCAACGCGAGCTCCTCCTCCACGGTGAACGGGCCCCGCGCGAGCACGACCGCGGTGCGCGACGGGAGCGGGGGCTCCGGCGGGTCGACCGAGCGGACGAGGCAGCGGGCGGCCAGGCCGGCGAAGGCGCCGAGACTCTTTCGTCCGGTGCTCAGGAACACCGACCCGAACCCGGCCACCGCGGCGGCGGCGTCCTCCAGCGAGTCCACCCACCGCCAGTCGTCGCCCGGCCCGGCGGACCATCCCGGTCGCTGCAGCCGCAGCAGTGGGACACCGGTGACGTCGGCCGCGGCCGCGGCGGACGCGGTCATCGTGGCGGCGAAGGGATGCGTCGCGTCGACCATCGCCCGCACGGGGTGCGCCTGCAGCCAGGCGGTCAGCCCGGCCGCGCCGCCGAACCCGCCGAGACGGACCTCGCCCGGGGGCAGCCGAGGGTCGGCCACCCGGCCGGCGAGGGAACTGAGGGTGTCCACGCCCTCGCCGACGAGTGCCGTGGCGAGCCGGCGGGCCTCACCGGTGCCACCGAGGATCAGCACCCGGCCGGACATGCGCACCGCCCGTGCATGCTGATCGGGTGACCGACGCGGGGATTGAGCGCAGCACCGGGCTGCGCTACGGCTGGACGACGGGCGCGTGCGCCACCGCCGCGACGACCGCCGCCTACACCGCGCTGCTCACCGGCGAGTTCCCCGACCCCGTGCGGATCGACCTGCCCCATGACAAGCACCCGTCCTTCGCCCTGGCGCGCGAGGCGCTGTCGCCGGGCGTCGAGGCCACCGTGGGGATCGTGAAGGACGCCGGCGACGACCCCGACGTCACCCACGGAGCGCTGGTCTCCGTCCGGGTCACGCACGGGGCGCCGGGAAGCGGGATCGCCTTCCGCGCCGGGCCGGGCGTCGGCACGGTGACCAAGCCGGGGCTGCCGCTTGCGGTGGGAGAGCCGGCTATCAACCCGATGCCCCGCCGGTTCATCTCCGAGCACGTGGCCTCGGTCGCCGCCGCGCACGGCGGCACCGGTGACGTCGTCGTCGAGGTGTCGGTGGAGAACGGCGAGGAGCTGGCCCGGAAGACCTGGAACCCGCGGCTGGGCATCCTCGGCGGCCTGTCGATCCTCGGGACGACGGGCGTCGTCGTCCCCTACTCGTGCTCGTCGTGGATCGACTCGATCCGGCGCGGCATCGACGTCGCCCGGGCCGCCGGGCACCAGCACGTGGCCGGGTGCACCGGCAGCACCAGCGAGCGGGTGGTGACCGAGCTCTACGGCCTGCCCGAGGACGCGCTCCTGGACATGGGCGACTTCGCCGGCGCGGTGCTGAAGTACCTGCGCCGCCACCCGGTGCCGCGGCTGACCATCGCCGGCGGGATCGGGAAGCTGGCCAAGCTGGCCGACGGGCACCTGGACCTGCACTCGGCCCGCTCCCAGGTCTCCCCCGACGCCCTCGCGCAGCTGGTCCGGGATGCCGGCGGATCGCTGGAACTGATCGCGGGCGTAGGCGCCGCCAACACCGCGCTCGACGCGCTCCAGCAGTGCCAGGCCGCGGGGCTGCCACTCGGCGACCTGGTCGCGGGGGGCGCCCGCGAGACCGCGCTCGGCGTGCTGCGTGGCGCCCCGGTCCAGGTCGACGTCGTGGTGATCGACCGCGCGGGAACGGTCGTCGGCCGCGCCTAGTCCCGGCATCGCGCCGTCGAGTAGAGGTGGCTGTCGGGGAACTCCCCCGCGGTGAGCACCTTCCCGACGATCACCACCGCCGTCCGCTGCACCCCGGCGGCCTCGACCTGCCCGGCGATGTCGGCGAGCGTGCCCCGGAGGATCAGCTCGTCGTCCCGGCTGGCGCGGGCGACCACCGCGACCGGGCAGTCGACCCCGTAGTTAGGCACCAGCTCCGGCACCAGCTCCGCGATCCGCTGCACGGCCAGGTGCAGGACGAGGGTGGCCCGGGAGGCGCCGAGGGTGGCCAGGTCCTCCCCCGGTGGCATCGGCGTGGACCGGGCGGAGGTGCGCGTCAGGACGACGGTCTGTCCCACCCCCGGCACGGTCAGCTCCCGCTTCAGCGACGCGGCCGCGGCGGCGAAGGCCGGCACACCGGGCACGACGTCGTAGGGCACGCCGGCCGCGTCCAGGCGGCGCATCTGCTCGGCCATGGCGCTGTAGACCGACGGGTCACCGGAGTGCAGCCGGGCGACGTCGAGCCCGGCCCCGTGGGCGGCGACGAGCTCGTCGGTGATCTGGTCGAGGTCCAGGTCGGCGGTGTCGACCAGCCGCGCACCGGGCGGCGCGGTGTCCAGCAGGTCCCGGGGAACCAGCGCCCCGGCGTACAGGCAGACCGGGGACGACGCGATGAGCCGCGCCGCCCGGACGGTGATCAGGTCGGCGGCACCCGGCCCGGCGCCGATGAAGTGCACGGTCATGGCTTGGTCACCGACCAGATCGTCACGGGCATGGCGGCCTTCCAGCCGGTGAACGACCCGACCGGTTCGGCCCGCTGGACGGCGATCCGCACCAACTCGCCACCCACCCGGGAGAACCAGTCCGCCAGCACCGCCTCGCTCTGCACCGTGACCGCGTTGACCACCAGCCGGCCACCCGGTGCCAGCGCGTTCCAGCAGGCGTCCACGAGCAGCGGCGTCGTCGCCCCGCCGCCCACGAAGACGGCGTCCGGCACGGCGAGACCCTCGAGCGCCTCGGGCGCACGGCCCTCGACGACCCGCAGTCCGGGCACGCCGAGCCGGGCCGCGTTCTGCGCGATCCGGGAGGCCCGCTCGGGATGCGCCTCGACCGCGACCGCCCGGCAGGAGGGGTGGACCCGCATCCACTCGATGCCGATGGACCCCGCCCCCGCGCCGACGTCCCAGAGCAGCTGTCCCGCCAGCGGTGCGAGCCGGGCCAGCGTCACGGCGCGCACGTCCCGCTTGGTCAGCTGACCGTCGTGGGCGTAGGCGTCGTCCGGCAGCCCCGGCACGGTGGGCAACGGCACGGTGCCCGCATCGGCGACCACCTCGACGGCGGTGACGACGAGCGGGTCGGTCTCGACGTGCGGCCAGTCGGCCGCGGTGCCGGTGAACCGCCTCTCGTCCGGCCCGCCGAGCTGGGCCAGCGCGGTCAGCCGGCTGGCTCCGTAACCGTCACCGGCGAGCAGCGTGGCCACAGCGGCCGGGGTGACGGTGTCCGACCCCAGGACCACCAGCCGGCGCCCGGGGGTGACGTGCGGGAGAACCAGCTCGATCGGCCGGCCGACGACGGAGACCA
>JAOPUS010000346.1 GCA_025963345.1 Blastococcus sp.
CTTGTCCACCACGCGCAGGGCGTTGCGCAGGGCGGCCAGCGCGACGATCGCCGTCCCGTGCTGGTCGTCGTGGAAGACCGGGATGTCGAGCTTCTCGCGCAGCCGGGCCTCGATCTCGAAGCAGCGCGGGGCGGCGATGTCCTCGAGGTTGATGCCGCCGAAGCCGGGGGCGATGAGCTCGACCGTGCGCACGATCTCGTCGACGTCCTGGGTGTCCAGGCAGATGGGCCAGGCATCGATGTCGGCGAACCGCTTGAACAGCGCCGCCTTGCCCTCCATCACCGGCAGGGACGCGCCGGGACCGATGTCGCCGAGGCCGAGGACGGCGGACCCGTCGGTGACGACGGCGACGGTGTTGCCCTTGATCGTCAGCCGGCGGACGTCCTCGGGATGGTCGGCCAGCGCGAGGCAGACCCGCGCGACGCCGGGGGTGTAGGCCATCGAGAGGTCGTCACGGGTCTTGAGCGGCACCCGGGAGCTGACCTCGATCTTGCCGCCGAGGTGCAGCAGGAACGTGCGGTCGCTGACCTTGCGGACCTTCACCCCGGGGACGGCGCGCAGTGCCTCGACCATCTCCTCGGAGTGGGCGGCGTCGGCGGCCGAGCAGGTGACGTCGACGGTGAGCCCGTCGGAGCGGCTGTCTACCACGTCGATCGCGGTCACGGCCCCGCCCGCGGTGCCCACGGCGGTGGCGATGCGGCCGATGCTGGCGGGATCGCCGTCGGCGGTCAGCCGGACGGTGATCGAGTACGAGGCGGAGGTGACCGGCCCGCGGGGAGCCGTCACGGGCTCTCCCGGGGAGGTGTCGTCGGAACCGGGGGCAGGCGCGTTTTCGTAGCTCATGACGACTGCCATCGTCTCACCGCGACCGACGCGACGTTGTGCCGGATCAGCCTGCGGGGCGGGAGACCTTCCCCTCAGCCCGCGCCTTGAGTCCGGCGCAGAACTGACGGAACGAGGGGTTGAGGTCCGGCGTCGTCCGCCCGAGCAAGCCGGCCAGCGGACCGGAGTGGTCCTCGCGGACGGTGAGCACCGTGCCGCCGTCGTCCTGCGCGTCCAGGGAGTACGTGCGCTCGATGGTGGCCACGCCGAACGGCAGGCCACCCCGCCAGCGCATCGCCTCCCGGGGCCGGATCTCGGTGACGGTGGCCGAGAACGGGCGGCTGCGGATCATCGTGGCGTAGACGGTGAGCGGCTCACCGAGCGCGACCCGGCCGTCCACGCGATCCACCCCCGAGTCCCAGTCGCGCCACGTGCCGACGTCGGTCAGCAGGGCCCACACGTCGGCCGGGCTCGCGTCGATGCGCGTGACCGCCTCGTAGCTCCTCACCCCGGCAGTGTGCTCCCGCAGGTGGTCGCCTGCCAGGGGTCTGCGCCCTCAGAGACGCAGGCGCGGCGGTGCGGTGTCCAGGTCGCGACCGGCTCCGGCCTCGGCCGCGAGCCCGAGGGCCCACGCGGCCAGCCCCTGGACGTCGATGCCGTGCGGCGGCGCGGCCGCGTACCCGCCGATGTTGCCGGCGCCGCGCTCCAGCAACGTCACCGCACCGCGGGCGTTGCCCCGCATCGCGTGAGTCAGCCCGACGGCGAGCTGGGCCAGTCCGCGCCAGAGCTCCCGCTCGGGCTCCGGCGCGGACTTCCACGCATCCTCGAGCACCTCGTGGGCGTGGAAGGGGCGCCCGGCGTCCAGGAGTTCCTGGGCCTCGGCGAGCGCCTGCGCCGGCGGACGGACGACGCCCTCCGGGGCGCGCTCCTCACCGACGGCGCCGTAGGGCAGCGGCCGGCCGAGGGCGTCACGGGGCCGGGCGTTGCGGGCACGGCCCTCGTCGTCCCGGTCCCGTCCGCTGGTCACGGCGCCGATCCTCCCCCAGTGCCTCCGGACGGCGCCGGGAAGCCGCCGGGGAGCTGAGCGGCCACAACTACCGTGTGGCCGTGACCGACCCGCAGGACGACCGCCTTCCGCACGAGGACCTGGGCGCCTCCTGGCGCAAGGCCCGCCCCCGTCCGGCCGGCCGGCACCTCGACAGCGCCGCCTGCAGCCGGCAGAGTCACCGCGCGCTCGAGGCCGCCGCGCACCACGCCCGGCACGAGGCCGAGCTCGGTGGCTACGTCGCCGAGGCGGCGTCGGACGACCTGCTCCAGCAGGGCCGGTCGGTGATCGGCGGGCTGGCCGGGATGGCCGCGGCCGACGTCGCGTTCGTGGAATCCGCGCAGGCCGCCCTGATCGCCCTGCTGACCGGCTGGCGGTTGCCCGCCGGGTCCCGCGTCGCCTGCCTGCCCGGTGAGTACGCGCCGAACATCGCCCAGTTGCGCACCTACGGGCTGCGCCCGGAGCCCCTGCCGGTCGACGGCCTGGGCAGGGCCGACGTCGCGGGGGTCGAGCGTTTGCTCGCGGCCGATCCGCCGTCCTTCGTGCACCTGACGCACATCCCGAGCCACCGCGGGCTGCTCCAGCCCGCGGCCGAGATCGCCGCGCTGTGCCGCGCGGCGGGTGTGCCCCTGGTTCTGGACGCCGCCCAGTCGATGGGTCACGCCGACACCGACCTCGGCGCCGACGTCGTCTACGGCACCTCGCGCAAGTGGCTGGCCGGCCCCCGCGGGGTCGGCGTGCTGTGCGTGCGACCGGCCCTCGCCGCGCAGCTCACCCCGGTCCTGCCCGAGCCGGAGGGCGTGCCGCCGATGCGGGCGTTCGAGTCCGGCGAGGCGCACGTGGCCGGCCGGGTGGGCCTGGTCGTGGCCGTGGGTGAGCACCTCGCGGCCGGCCCGCACCTGGTGCGGGAACGCCTCGGGGCCATCGGCCGGGCGACCCGGGAACTGCTCGACGGCGTCGGCGGCTGGCGGGTGATGGAGCCGGTCGACGAGCCGACGGCGACCACCACGCTCGCCCCACCGGAGGGCGTCGACGTCGTCGGCACCCGCACCCGGCTGCTCACCGAGCACGGCATCGTGGTCAGCGCGATCGGCCCGGAGCGGGCCCCCGGTGAGATGACCGGCCCCGTGCTGCGGGTCTCCCCGCACCTGGACGCCACGATCGACGACCTCGAGGCCCTCGCCGCCGCCCTGTGACCGACGTTTAGTGCACAAACCGCCCCGGCGGTTTGTGCACTAAACGTCAGGGCCGGGGCGCCTGCATCCGCTCGGACACCCGGCGGTGGACGGCGAGCTGCTCGTCGAGGCCGGCGTGCACCGGGACGCCGTCCTCCACGACGAGGCGGCCGCCGACGACGGTGTGCCGCGCCGACACCGGGCCGCAGCGCAGCCACGCCTCCACCGGGTCGGACAAGGCGCCGGCGAACCGCACCCCGTCCAGGCCCCACACGACCAGGTCACCGCAGGCGCCGACCGACAGCTCGCCGATCTCGCCGGTCCGCCCCAGGCAGGCGGCGCCGCCACGGGTGGCGATCTCCAGGGCGTCCCGGGCCGACATCGAGCCCGCACCGCGCCGCAGCTTGCCCTGCAGCATCGCCGTCCGGGCCTCCAGCCACATCGAGGCCGAGTCCGCCGACGCCGACCCGTCCACGCCGAGCCCCACCGGCGCCCCCGCGGCCCGCAGCTCGGCGACCGGCGCCAGTCCGCTGCCCAGGATCATGTTGGACGACGGGCAGTGCGCCGCCCCCACCCGCGCGGCGCCCAGGCGCACCACCTCGTCGGGGTTCGGCCAGACGACGTGGGCCAGCCACACGCGGTCGCTCATCCAGCCGACGTCGGCGAGGTAGTCGACCGGGCGGCGACCGAACTGCGACAGACAGAAGTCGTTCTCGTCCTCGGTCTCGCACAGGTGGGTGTGCAGCCGGACGTCGAGCCGCTCGGCCAGCTCCGCGGTCCGGCTCATCAGCGACGTCGAGACGCTGAACGGCGAGCACGGCGCGAGCGCGATCCGCGTCATCGCCAGCGGGGAGCGGTCGTGGTGGGCCGCGACCAGGCGCTCGGACTCGGCCAGGATCTCGTCGTCGTCCTGCACGACGCTGTCCGGCGGAAGCCCGCCGTCCTTGACCGACAGCGACATCGAGCCGCGCGTCGGGTGGAACCGCATCCCCAGGTCACGGGCCGCGGCGACCTCGGCGGAGATCAGGTCGCCGGCGCCGCGCGGGTGCACGTACAGGTGGTCGGTGGAGGTGGTGCAGCCCCCGAGCGCCAGCTCGGTGAGGCCGACGTAGGCGCTGACGTAGGCCGCCTCCTCGTCCAGGCGCGCCCACAGCGGGTAGAGCGTGACCAGCCAGTCGAAGAGCCCACCGGTCAGCGCGGGCGCGAACGCGCGGGTCAGGTTCTGGTACAGGTGGTGGTGGGTGTTGACCAGGCCCGGCGTCACCAGGCAGCCGCGGGCGTCGATCGCGCGCACTGCGTCGGGCTTCGGGTCACCCGGGCCGCCGACACCGCTGATCGCGCCATCGGTGACCGCCACCCAGCCGCCGACGATCTCCCGCCGGGCGTCGTCGACGGTGGTGAGCAGCTCGGCATCGTGCACGAGCAGGTCAGCGGTCTGCACGCACGCATCTTGCCGGTGCCGTGTGACGGGCGTGGGGCGTGGCGGGTCCGATTGCACGGTCGGACCTGCCGGCACTCACCGGGATCCGCTGAGCAGCCGCCCCGCACCCGTGATCGACGGCGTGTGGCCCAGAGCCCGCAGCACCTCGAAGGTCGTCGCCGTGGCGGCGGTGATCACGGGCAGTCCCAGCTCGTCCTCGACCCGCTGGACGGCGGCCAGGGACGGCATCTGCACGCACGCGGAGAGCACGATGGCCTCGGCGCCGTCCCGCCGCAGGCCCCGTGCGATGGCCGGCAGCCCCTCGGGGTCCAGCCGCCCCACGGCCAGGTTGTCCGGCACCTCGAGGGCCACGGCGTCGACGACCTCGACCCCCGCCGCCTCGATGTAGTCGCGCACCATCTGGGTGAGCGGCGCCATGTAGGGCGTCACGATGGCCGCCCGCGTGGCGCCGATCGCCTGCAGCGTCCGGACCAGTGCCCCGGCGCTGCTGACCACCTCGGCGGGATGGCCGTTGTCCCGCGCGGCGTCGGCGATGACCTGCTCGGACTCCTTGTGGGCACCCGCGCCCTGCGCCATGACGGCCACGAGGCAGGCGTAGGCGATCACGTCGACGTCGGCATCGGAGACCGCGACGGCGCAGTCGGCGGCCTTGCCGACCATCGCCAGCAGCTCCTCGCGATTGACCTGCTTCATCCTCGCCCGAGCCGAGTGGAAGGTGTACCGGTGCCCGGTCGCCTCGGTCTGGCGGCGGAACAGCTCAGGCAACTCGGTCTCCATCGTGGTGTTCGAGCTCGGCACGATGAGGCCGATCCGGGACGAGCCGGCGACCGCGGGTGCCGGGCTGTTCTCGCAGTTCGCTGCGTCCACCGTCGCTGGGTCCATGCTCATCAGTAGCCAACTCCTCCATCGGGAAGGTCCCCTGGTGCGGGGTCCAGGTGAACGTCCGGGACCTCGGTCGCGGTCCCGGCCGTGGGCACGAAGTACTCCATCAGCGAGCCGTTGACCAGCTGCCCGGTCTCGCGGTCATAGCGCAGTTCCTCGGTCAGCGCAGCGCCGAAACCCTGCGCCAGGGCACCCCGGGCCTGCCCGACGACCGTCGGGTTCGTGGCCACGACGCTGACCACTGCCTGGCCCTCGTGCGTGGCGACGTCCTGGGGCAGCGCGTAGTAGGGCAGCTGCGGGGCGCCCGGCACCGGCCGCAGCACGCTCCGCGG
>JAOPUS010000069.1 GCA_025963345.1 Blastococcus sp.
CCAAGTTCGGCAACGAGGAGCAGAAGAAGACCTACCTCCCGCGGCTGGCCGCCGGGGAGCTGATCGGGTCCTTCGCCCTCACCGAGGCCGAGGCCGGCTCCGACCCGGCCGGGCTGCGCACCACCGCCCGCCGGGACGGCGACGAGTGGGTGATCAACGGCGGCAAGCGCTACATCACCAACGCCCCGATCGCCGACCTCTTCGTCGTCTTCGCCCGCAGCGACCCCGCCGAGCGCGGCGGCCGCGGCATCTCCAGCTTCGTCGTGGGCGCCAGCACTCCCGGGGTTACCGTCGGCCCGCACGACAAGAAGATGGGCCAGTCCGGCGCCTGGACCGCCGAGGTGTTCTTCGATGACGTCCGGGTGCCGGCGGGCGCCCTGATCGGCGAGGAGGGCCGCGGCTACGCGAAGGCGCTCACGGTGCTCTCCCGCGGCCGGCTGCACATCGCCGCGCTGTGTGTCGGGATGGCCCAGCGGGTGCTCGACGAGTCGGTCGCCTACGCCGCGACGGCCAAGCAGGGCGGTGCCCCGATCGGCCGCTTCCAGCTGGTCCAGGCGATGCTCGCCGAGTCCCACGCCGAGCTGCTGGCCGCCCGCAGCATGGTCGTCGACGTCGCCGCCCGTTACGACTCGGGGGAGGACACCTCGGTGGGCCCGTCCTCGGCGAAGCTGTTCTGCAGCGAGATGGTCGCCCGTGCCACCGACCGCGCCGTCCAGGTGCACGGCGGCCTGGGCTACCTGCGGACGACGCCGGTCGAGCGGTTCTACCGTGACGCCCGCCTCTTCCGGCTGTACGAGGGCACCAGCGAGGTGCAGCGAGTGATCATCGGCGGCGCCCTGTTGCGCGAGGCCGGCATGGCGCGTGGCTGAGAAAGGGCCCTCCTTCCCCCCACCGCTCGCACGCTCGCGGCGGGACCCTGCAGGAGGGCCGCTGACCCCGGAGGAGCGGGCCATCCGGCGCGACGCCGTCGGGGAGCTCGGCTCCGCACTGCGCGACCTGGTCGACGCCGCCGTCCGCACCGAGGTGACGCTTCCCGAGCTGGCCGAGGCCACAGGCCTCGCGCGGGAGCTCGCCGCCCGGCTCCGGGGGGAGAGCCGGTCGCTGCACGAGATCGCCTCCGTCGACGACCCCGAGATCGGGGAGCGCTGGTACAGCCCGGTCTACGGCCCGGGCAATCCGGTGGCGCCCCCGCTGGTCGTCACGGACGCCGCCGACGGCCGGGCGATCGGCCGGGTCACGCTCGGCAAGCCGCACGAGGGCCCGCCCGGGCTGGGGCACGGCGGCGTCGTCGCGACCCTGCTCGACCACATGCTTGCCCGTTCCGTGCGGGCCGGCGGCCGGGGTGGCCTGACTGCCACGCTGACCGTCACCTACCGGCGCCCGGTGCAGCTCGGCGTCGCCCTGATCGCCACCGCGGAGATGGGCGCCACGGAGGGACGGCGGACGACGGCGACCGCCCGTCTGACGGCCGAGGACGATCCGGACACGACCCTCGCCGAGGCCGAGGGACTGTTCGTGGCGCTACGCCCCGAGCGGGCGGCCGACGTCTTCGCGAAGACCGGCCGCGACGTCAAGGCCTGGACCAGCCGCCCCACCTGATTCCGGGTACCTGAACGGGGTCGTTCCGGCTACTGTCCGCCTCCTCCCACCCTTCCGGGGTCAGGTGCTGTCGTTCGGGCAGGGGGTCTTCGGGCACGGTCAGACGCCGCTCCAGTTCCACCACCGGCCCACACCCGGCGCCGACCAGCTGATCCTGTCGCCGGGCACCCTCGCCGAGGGTGCAGCGGCAGGTCGTCGAGGTGGCCCGCCCGGAACCGGCGACGCCATCACCCGGACCGACGGCGTCACGGCCCGGACGCTGCTCGGCAGCACCCCGGGCTGAGACCCGCACTCACGTGGCGCGAGCGAGTGGGGTGCCGGCCGGCCGCAGCAGCGGGCCGGGCGCACCCTCTCCGCGGCCGAGCGCGGCGACGAAGTCCCGGAGCACCTCGTCCCCGCGGTAGACGGGCGCCCAGTCCAGCAGCTTCCGGGCCCGCGTGGTGTCGAGCGCCGGCATCCGGGTGCCGATGTCCACCCACCCCGGCTCGGTGGGGACCAGGTGTGCGGCGAACGCAGCCTGCACTGCCGTCCGCAGGGCGAGGACGGGGACCGGTACGCGCACGGTCCCCAGGGCGCGGGCCAGCGCATCGGCGTGCAGCAGCGGTTCGGCAGCGAGGTTGAACGGGCCGGGAGCACGGCGGTCGAGCATCCGCACCACGGCGTCGGCGACGTCGTCGGCGTGCACGAACGAGACCGCGAGCCGGGGGAGTGGCAGGGGGAGCAGCCGCGCCACCGCACCCGGCAGCAGGCGTGCGGCCCCGAACAGCAGCGGGCCGAGGAAGTAGCGGCCGATCTCGCTGCCTGCGTCCGGCTGCAGGACCAGCGTCGGCCGGACGACGCTCACCGTCATCTCGGGGTGCCGCGCCCCGACCTCGCGGACGACGCGCTCGGCCTCGGACTTGTCGCGGCTGTACTGCGCGCTGGGGATCCCGGTGGTGGGCCAGTCCTCGGCGACGCGCTGCCCGACCGCGCCGGGCGCGTAGGCACCGATCGAGGACATGTGCACGACGTGGCCGACCCCGGCGACCGCGGCGGCCCGCACCACCCGCCGGGTGCCCTCCACGTTGACCCGGTGCAGGTCGTCGGGCTGCCGGCCCGGCTGCAGCGCCCAGGCCAGGTGGACGACGGCGTCGACGCCCTCCATGAACTCGGCGAGCGTCTCCTCGCCGTGCGGCCCGCCGAGGTCGGCGAGATGCCACCGGACGCCGGAGTAGGGCGTGACATCCGGGGGCTGCCGGCGGGCCAGCCCGCGGACCTCGGCCACCCCGGCACCCGGTGCGGTCAGCCGGCGAAGCAACGCCGTCCCGAGGTTGCCGCTGGCGCCGGTGACGGCGACCGTCATCCCGCGGAGTTGGTCGCTGGTGAACTCAGCCATGAGCAGCCGCTACCCGGAGCGGCGGTCAGCAACCGGTTCAACTGGTCACCATCCGGTTCTACGTTGGGCCAATGATCCGAGGCGCCCACGTGATCCTCTACAGCAGCGACGCAGAGGCGGACCGGGTCTTCCTCCGGGACGTGCTGGAGCTTCCCGCCGTCGATGCCGGTGGGGGCTGGCTGATCCTTCAGCTTCCCCCGGCCGAGGTCGCGGTCCACCCCGCCGAGAGCTCTGGTGCCACCGAGCTGTACCTCGTCTGCGACGACATCGAGGAGAGCGTCGCCGATCTCGGGCAACGCGGTGTCACCTTCGACGGGCCGGTCAGCGACCAGGGCTGGGGCCGGCCGGCCACGATCCGGCTGCCCGGGGGCGGGCGGTTGGGCATCTACGAAGCCCGCCATCCCACTGCGTTCGACCGCTGAGAGAGGTCAGCCGAGCGACATAGCGGTGCGCGGGTCGCAGGCGCGCCCGGACCCTTCGGGAGATCCTCGGCCGTGGGTTCGGTCATTCGGGGCCGAGGCCCACTGTCGTGTCGCCGGCCGCCGTCCCCTCCTTGAGCTCGACGAAGAGCACGTGGGTCGGGGTGTCGCCGATGTTCTCCCCCGCGTGCTGTTGCGCAGGCAGCCAGCCGGTGAGACCGGCCGGCATCTCGACGTCCCGGCGCGCGTCGCCGGCGTACAGCCGCCGCCGGAACGAGCTCAGCGTGTGCATGACGCTGTCCGGGTGCTCGTGCGGCGTCGTCCGCTCACCGGGCCGGTCGGTGTACTCCAGGACGCGCACCCGGTCGTTCTCGAACACGACCGTGTAGTGGTCCGGGTTGGTCTCCACCGGATCAAGACTCATGGCGCGACACTGTGCTCCGCAGGCGGCTCGCTGACCAGGTCGTTCGCCACGGCGCAGATACTTCTCGAGGCAGTGGACGACGCCCTGCCTCCGGGCGGAGGAGTTGAAGTCGGCGAGCTGATGGATCTCGAAGCCGAGGCCCTCCCACAGCTCGCTCATGTGCCGGTCGATGGCCGCGAGGTCGCCCCCGGCGCCGTGGCCGAAGGTCGGCAGGTAGACGTGTTGCCCGGCGATTGCGCCGTTCTCGACCAGGCAGTTGTTCCAGGTGATGTGGTGCTGGCTGGTCGACCCTGCTACCGCACTACCTCGCCGCCCTCCAGGGACTTTCCCCGCCGAAAGTCCGTTCAGACGGTCCGGACGTGGGCGGTGACCAGCTCGGCGACGCGGTCGGCGGCGAGTTCGGGGATCCAGTGGGAGATGTTCTCGAGCACCTCGAGCCGATAGGGGGCGTCGACGAAGCGCGCGGTGCCGTCGATCCCGGCACGGCCGAGGAACGTGTCGCCGGTGCTCCACATGTGCAGCGTCGGCACGCGCACGGTGCCCACCCGGTCGCGGCGGCTGAGCGGCAACGCGCGATACCAGCCGAGGGCCGCGCTGAGCGCGCCCGGCTCGCGCATCCGGGCGACGTAGTGGGCGGCGGCCTCCCGGGACAGACCGCCGCCGCGCAGCATCCGGCGCAGCGGCCTCCCGCCCCCGGACAACAGCAGGCGCTCCGGCAGGAACGGCAGCTGGAAGGCGAACATGTAGTACGACCGCAGCGCCTGGTCGCTGGTCACCATGGCCTGCGCCATCGCCGCGGGGTGCGGCACCGAGAGCACGGTCAGCGTCCGGACCCGGTCCGGGTGCCAGGCGGCCAGCGCCCAGGCCACCATGCCGCCCCAGTCGTGCCCGACGACGTGCGCGCTCTCCAGCCCGGCGGCGTCCATCAGGGCGAGGACGTCGGCGGTCGTCTCGCGCAGCCGGTACCGGCCGCGCCCGCGCGGGCGCGCCATGGGGGAGTAGCCGCGCTGGTCCGGGGCGAGCGTCCGCAGGCCCGCGTGGTGCAGCGCAGGCGCCACCTGGTCCCAGGCGGCCGAGTCCTGCGGGAAGCCGTGCAGCAGGACGACGGGCTCGCCGTCGGGCGGGCCGGCGTCCCGGACGTCGAAGGTCAGGCCGTCGCGGCGGAAGCTGTCCACGTCCCCACCCTGCCGCATCCGCCGGCCGACGGGTCAGCCGGTGCGCAGGCCGTCGGACGCGGTCGCCACCAGCGTGTTCGCGAGGTCGTCGGCCGACAGCGGGCCGCCCGGCCGCGGTCGGCGCGTCCGGGCACCCCGTCGGTGGCGTGAACCGATCAGCTGCCGATGGCCACGTGCCGGGACCTTTCCCGCTGGGACTTCGGCACCCTGATGGTGAGGATGCCGCCGTCGAGGCCGGCGCTGACGTTTTCGGCGTCGATCTCCATGGGAAGGGTCACCGAGTAGCTGAACTCGCCGACCTTGCGGGTTCGCCGGCGGAGGATTCCGGCGCGTTCCTTCTCCTTGACCTCGCCCGACACGGTCAGTTCGCGGCCGTTGACCTCGATGTCGACGTCGTCCTGTTTGACGCCCGGTAGTTCCATCTCGATCGTGTAGGCGTCGTCGGTCTCCTCGACATCGGCCAGGGGGACCCAGCGGGTAGCACCCTCTGTGCCGACGCCGGCCTCCAAGAGGTGGTTCATCTGCTTGTAGAGCTCGTCCAGCTCACGGAACGGGTCCCAGCGAGCGGTCATGCGGGACGTGGACGGCATAGAAAGGGTCATTGCCCTCTCCTCCTGCCTGTTCTTGCGGTGGCGTCACTCTCCTGCTCGGAGTGGGTCTGAGTGAGTCATTGGTCAAGGATGCGCGCGCCGGAGTGTGGTGACCAGTGCCCCGAACCCCCGCCCGGGTCACCGCTGTCGAGGCGCCGTGCGCAGGCCGCCGAACGTGGTCGCCACCAGCGCGTTCGCCAGGTCGTCGGCAGACAGGGGGCCGCCGGGGCGGTACCACTCGGTGAGGGAGTTGACCGTGCCGAACAGCAGCCGGCCGATCACGGCCGGATCGACGTCCGGACGCACGCTGCCCTCGCGCCCGGCGGCCCGTACCAGGTCGCTGACGATGCGGTCGAACTCGCGCCGCCGCTCCAGTGCTGCCCGCTCGACTGCGGTGTTCCCACGCACCCGCAGCAGAAGCGTGACGAACGGCAGCTCGGCAGTGAGCACCCGGATCGAGCCGCGGACGACGTGCTCCAGTCGGCCGATGGCGGGGCCGGTCGTCGCCTCCGGTTCCCGGGTCACGGCGAACAGCCCGTCCAGGGCCCGGTCCACGGCCAGCCGGAGCAGCTCTTCCTTGCCCGGCACATGGTGGTAGATCGCCGACTTGGTGACCCCGGCCCGCAGGGCGAGCTCGTCCATGCTCGTCGCCTCGTAGCCGCGCTCGTTGAAGACGGCGACGGCGACGGCGAGCAGCGACTCCAGTGAGTGGCCGGGGCGCCCGCGTCGTCCCGCCTGCTCGCTCACGGACGTGCGCGCTGGTCCAGGAGACGCTGGAGCTTGCCCACCGACCGGGGCAGCGTCTCGGGGTCGACGACGACGACGTCCAGGCTCACCCCGACAGTCTCCTTGACCCCCGCCGCCACCTCGCCCGCCGCCGACGTCCGGCGGTCGTCCGGGCAGTCGGTCCGGGCCTCCACCTCCACGGTGAGATGGTCCAGGCGCCCGCGGGTGGTCAGCACCAGGCGGAAGTGCGGGGACAGCCCCGGTGTCCGGAGGACGACCTCCTCGACCTGCGTCGGGAACAGGTTCACCCCGCGCAGGATGATCATGTCGTCGGTCCGGCCGGTGACCTTCTCCATCCGGCGCATCCCCGGTCGCGCCGTGCCCGGGAGCAGCCGGGTCAGGTCGCGGGTGCGATAGCGGACGACCGGCATGCCCTCCTTGGTGAGGGTGGTGAACAGCAGCTCGCCGCGCTCGCCGTCCGGCAGCACCTCGCCGGTCAGGGGGTCGACCACCTCCGGGTAGAAGTGGTCCTCCCAGACGTGCAGGCCGTCCTTGGTCTCGACGCACTCCTGGGCCACGCCCGGGCCCATGACCTCCGACAGCCCGTAGATGTCGACGGCGTCGATGCCGAGCCGGGCCTCGATCTCCTGGCGCATCTGGTCGGTCCAGGGCTCGGCGCCGAAGATGCCGATCTCCAGGGACGTCGCCCGCGGGTCGATGCCCTGCTTCTCGAGCTCGTCGATCACGGCGAGCATGTAGGAGGGCGTCACCATGATCACCCGGGGCCGGAAGTCGGTGATCAGCTGCGCTTGGCGCGGGGTCATGCCCCCGGAGACGGGGATGACCGTGCAGCCGAGCTTCTCCGCGCCGTAGTGGGCGCCGAGCCCGCCGGTGAACAGCCCGTACCCGTAGGCGACGTGCACCCCGTCGCCCGGACGGCCGCCCGCGGCCCGGATCGACCGCGCCACGACCGTGGCCCAGGTGTCCAGGTCACCCTCGGTGTAGCCGACGACGGTGGGCCGGCCGGTCGTGCCGGAGGAGGCGTGCACGCGGCGGATCCGGTCCTGCGGGACGGCGAACATGCCGAACGGGTAGTTCTCCCGCAGGTCCTCCTTGCTGGTGAGGGGGAATTTCGCGAGGTCGGCAAGCTCCCGGCAGTCGCCGGGGTGGACACCGGCGGCGTCGAAGGCCCGCCGGTAGTGCGGCACGTTCTCGTAGGCGTGCCGGAGGGTCCACTGCAGCCGGGTCAGCTGCGTCTCGCGCAGTTCGTCCAGGCCCATCCGCTCGGCCGGGTCCAGCGTGAACGCGTCCGGGGCGACGCCCGGTCGGGAGCTGCTCTGCGTCGTCATCGCCGTCCTCACCGACCTTGTGCTGTTGCCGTGTCGTGCGTCACACTATTCCTGACCGAACGGTCAGTAAATGCCTTCCGGGAGGCGCGATGACCGCCGCTGCGCTCGATGACGTGGACCTGCAGGCGTACTTCGACGCGACGATCGCGGCCGGCCATCGCATCGAGCCCCGGGACTGGATGCCGGACGGCTACCGCTTCGGCCTGATCCGCCAGATCGCGCAGCACGCGCACTCGGAGATCATCGGGATGCAGCCGGAAGGGGACTGGCTGCTGGCGGCCCCCAGCCTGCGGCGCAAGGCGATCCTGCTGGCCAAGGTGCAGGACGAGGCCGGCCACGGGATGTATCTGTACTCGGCCGCGGAGACCCTCGGCGCCGACCGGGCCGACCTCACCGACAAGCTCATCGAGCGGCGGCAGAAGTACAGCTCGATCTTCAACTACCCGTCGCTCACCTACGCCGACGTCGGCGTCATCGGCTGGCTGGTCGACGGCGCGGCGATCTGCAATCAGGTGCCGCTGTGCCGCAGCTCCTACGGGCCCTACGCGCGGGCGATGATCCGCGTCTGCAAGGAGGAGTCCTTCCACCAGCGGCAGGGCTACGAGCTGCTCATGACGATGATGGGCGGCACCGACGCGCAGCGGGCGATGGTGCAGGACGCCGTCGACCGGTGGTGGTGGCCGTCGCTGATGATGTTCGGCCCACCCGACGACGACAGCCCGAACAGCGCGCAGTCGATGGCGTGGGGAATCAAGCGGCACAGCAACGACGAGCTGCGGCAGCGGTACGTGGACATGTCCGTGCCGCAGGCGGAGTTCCTCGGGGTCACGCTGCCGGATCCGGAGCTCTCCCTCGATCCGGAGACCGGGCACTACCGCTTCGGCGCGATCGACTGGGCGGAGTTCCAGCGGGTGATCGGCGGCCACGGCCCGTGCAACGACGAGCGGATCGCCCGCCGGCGGGCCGCGCGCGACGACAACGCCTGGGTCACCGAGGCAGCCACCGCCTACGCGGAGAAGTACTCGTGAGCGACCTGACCGCAGAGGGCGGGAAAAACACCCCGTCCTCCCCACCCCTCGCAGGCTCGGGGCCGGCCCCTGGACGGGGCCGTCGGGACTGGCCGCTCTACGAGGTCTTCGTCCGTGGCAAGCGGGGGCTCAACCACGTGCACGTGGGCTCGCTGCACGCGCCGGACGACGAGATGGCGGTGCACGCCGCCCGCGACGTCTACACCCGGCGCAACGAGGGCGTGAGCATCTGGGTGGTGAAAGCCGCCGACATCACCGCCTCCAGCCCCGACGAGAAGGACCCGATGTTCGCCCCGAACGGCGACAAGGTCTACCGGCACCCGACGTTCTACGAGATCCCGGAGAACGTCCCCCACATGTGAAAAAGGACCCCCTCCCTCCCCACCCCTCGTACCTCGGGGCGGTGCCCTGGGAGGGGGCCTGAGATCGACGAGGAGGTGAGATGCACGAGGAGACCGTCTACGACGCGCTCGACCAGGCCCACGGCGGCGAGGGCCACTGGGCGTTCGGCACCGGGTTCGACGACCCGCTGGCCGGCGTCGACACCACCGTCCCCGACGGCGTCGACCCCGCAGACCTCGGTACCTACTGCCTGATGCTCGGCGACGACGCGCTCGTGCTCGCCCCGCGGCTCACCCGATGGGTGACCCGAGCCCCGGAGCTCGAGGAGGAGGTGGCGCTCGCCAACGTCGCCCTGGACCTGCTCGGCCAGGCCCGGCTGCTGCTCGCCCGCGCCGGCTCGGTCGGCGTGCTGGGTCGCTCGCGGACCCTGGCCGGCGGCACCATCCCCGACGAGGACGCGCTGGCCTACTTCCGCGATCCCGACGAGTTCCGCTGCGCCGCGCTGGTCGTGGCCCCGAACGGGGACTTCGCGCAGACGCTCGTCCGGCTGCTGGCCGCCGCGACCTGGCGGCTGGCGCTGTTCAGCCGGCTGCGCGACTCCCGGGACCCGGTGCTGGCCGCGATCGCCGCGAAGGGCGTCAACGAACTCGCCTATCACCGGGACCACGCCGGGCGCTGGGTGCTGCGACTGGGCGACGGGACGGCGGAGTCGCACCGGCGGGCCCAGGCCGGCGTGGACGCGGTCTGGCCGCTGCTGGCCGACCTCTTCACCGCGACCGACGTCGAGGCCCGGCTGACCGCGGCGGGCGTCGCCGTCGACCCCGCGACCGTCCGCGACGAGGTGCGGGCGGTGCTCGACGAGGTGCTCACGCGGGCCACGCTCCGGCTGCCCGACTGGCCGGCGGACGTCGCGCCGAGCGGCCGCCTCGGGCGGCACGGCCCGGAGCTGCCCGCGCTGCTCGGAGATCTGCAGGGGCTGGCCCGGGCGCACCCGGAGGCGACATGGTGAGTGTGATGACCAGCACCGCGGACCCACGCGTCGTCGCCGAGTCGGTCACCGACCCCGAGCTGCCGATGATCTCCCTGGCCGACCTCGGGGTGCTCCGCGACGTGCGGATCGAGCGCGAGAGCACCGTGGTCGTCGAGATCACCCCCACCTACACCGGCTGCCCGGCGATGGGCGTCATGCGGGCCGACCTGGTGCACGCGCTGCACGAGGCCGGCTATCCCGACGTCGACGTCCGCACCGTGCTCGCACCGGCCTGGAGCACCGACTGGATCACGGCCGACGGCCGTCGCAAGCTGCTCGAGGCCGGCATCGCGCCGCCCGCTCCCGCGCCGGTCCGGTCCGCGGGTCCGGTGCCGCTACAGCTGGGGCAGACCCGCCGGACGGCGTCCTGCCCGCTCTGCGGCTCCGCCGACACCGAGGAGCTCAGCGAGTTCAGTGCGACCGCGTGCAAGGCGTTGCGCCGCTGCCGGAGCTGCCGGGAGCCGTTCGAGCACGTGAAGGAGATCTAGTGGCGCGACAGGGAGCGAGCATCGCAGCGAGCGCCCCGGAGCCGACAGGGAGCGAGCATCGCAGCGAGCCCCAGCGAGCGAGGAGCGGCACGACCGGGGAGGCGACTGGTGTCCTGGAGCGAGGAGCGGAACCACCGCGGAGCTCCACCGGGGTCGGGCGACGGGCGACGTTCCGCACGTTGCGCGTGGCACGGGTCGACCGGCTCACCGACGACGCGGCGGCCGTCACCTTCGACGTCCCGGCGGAGTTCGCCCCCGACTACACGTTCCTGCCGGGCCAGTCGCTCACCCTGCGCCGCACCGACGACGGCCTCGACGAGCGCCGTGACTACTCGATCTGCGCGCCGGCTGGAGCCGCGCTGCGGATCGGCGTCCGGGAGGTGCCCGGGGGGCTGTTCTCCTCGTGGCTGGTCCACCAGGTGCGGGCCGGCGACGAGATCGAGGTGCTCGCGCCGAAGGGCCGCTTCACCGCCGACCTCACCGCCCCGGGCGGGCACGTGTTCGTGGTCGCCGGCTCCGGGATCACCCCGGCCCTGTCACTGGCCGCGACGGCGCTGCAGGACGGCGAGTCGACGGCCACGGTCTTCTACGGCAACCGTCGCACCAACACGGTGATGTTCGCCGACGAACTGGCCGACCTGAAGGACCGCCACGGTCCGCGGCTGCAGCTGGTGCACGTCCTCTCCCGGGAGGCGCGCGACGCCGAACTGACCAGCGGCCGGCTCGACCGGGAGCGACTGCGGACCCTGGTCGGCGCCTTCGTCGACGTCGGGAACGTCGACCACTGGTGGCTGTGCGGTCCGCACGGGATGGTCACCGACGCGCAGGCGCTGCTGGCCGAGCTGGGGGTGCCGCGGGAGCGGGTGCACCAGGAGCTGTTCTACGTCGACGACGTCCCCCCGGAGCCGGTGCGCGGCGACGCGGGCACGGTGAGCGGGCCCAGCAGCGAAGTCACCGTCGTCCTCGACGGCCGGGCCACGGCGCTGACCCTGCCCCGCGACGTGCCGGTGCTCGACGCGGCGCAGCGGGTCCGCGGGGACCTGCCGTTCGCGTGCAAGGGCGGCGTGTGCGGCACCTGCCGGGCACGCGTGACCAGCGGCGAGGTCCGGATGCGGCGCAACTACGCCCTCGAGCCCGAGGAGGTGGCGGCCGGCTACGTGCTGACCTGCCAGTCCCTCCCCATCACCGACGCAGTGACCGTCGACTACGACGCCTGACGCAGCAGCGTTGCTCCCGAACCTCCCCGGGCAACGGTGTGCGCTGAGGTGAACCTCTGGGACCCGGAAGTTCACCTCAGCGCACACCGTCGCGGCATGAGCCGCTGCGGTCAGGGACGATGGGCGACGTGGAGGAGCTGATCGTCCTGGTGGACGACGAGGGGCAATCGATCGGCGCGATGCCCAAGCCGCTCGTGCACCACGGGGAGACGCCGTTGCACCGGGCGTTCTCCGCTTACCTCTTCGACGACACGGGCCGGCTGCTGGTCACCCGGCGGGCGCACGGGAAGCAGACATTCCCCGGGATGTGGACCAACACCGTCTGCGGCCACCCCGGGCCGGGTGAGGACGACGCCGACGCGATCGCCCGGCGCGCCCGGTTCGAGCTGGGCCTGGAAGTGGCCGACATCCGTCCGGCGCTGCCCGGTTACCGCTACCGCGCGGAGTTCCGGGGCGTCGTGGAGAACGAGATCTGCCCCGTCTACCTCGGCCGGTTCAGCGGTCCGCCGGCTCCGGAGGCCACCGAGGTGGGGGAGTGGGAGCTGCTGGACTGGGCGACGTTCCGCGAGCGCCAGGAGGCCGAGGGCGACGACGCCTGGTCCCCGTGGTGCCGGGAGCAGGCGCTGCTGATCGAGGCGGCGGGGTTGGCCCCCGCCGCCTGATCGATCAGCTCGCCGACGCCAGCTCGGCCTGGGGGCCGGCCTCGAGGGCCGGGCGGATCGGCATCCCGAGGGCGGGCCACGCCGTCGCCGCCATGACCTGGCGGGCCGCGTCGGCCTCGATCGGACGCGAGAAGAGGTAGCCCTGGGCGATGTCGCAGCCGAGCGCGGCCAGGGTCTCCGACTGCTGCGTCGTCTCGATGCCCTCGGCGACGGTGAGCAGGCCCAGCGTGTTGGCCAGCTCCACGATCGCGTGGGTGATGACGTCGTCGTGGGCGTCGCGGCCGAGACCGTCGACGAACTCACGGGCGACCTTGAGCATGTCGATCGGGAAGCGGCGCAGGTAGGCCAGCGAGGAGTACCCGGTGCCGAAGTCGTCGATCGCGATCCGCACACCGAGGCCCTTGAGCAGCCACAGGGTCGCGGCGGCAGCGTCGCGGTCGTGCATCAGCACGGTCTCGGTGATCTCGAGGACGAGGCGGTGCGGCTCCAGGCCCGAGGCCGCGAGCGCGGCACTGACCTGCTGGACGATCTGGTCGTCGCCCACCTGGCGCGCGGACAGGTTCACCGTCACCAGGAGGTCGGTGTGGTCGGGCGTCTCGGCAACCCAGCGGGCGGCCTGGTGGCACGCGTCGTTGAGCACCTGGGCGCCGATCTCGGTGATCAGGCCGCTGTCCTCGGCCAGGCCGATGAACTGGTCGGGCGAGCGCAGCCCGTCGACCGGGTGCTGCCAGCGGACGAGCGCCTCGGCGCCGATCGGCCGGCCGCTGCGCATGTCGATCAGCGGCTGGT
>JAOPUS010000394.1 GCA_025963345.1 Blastococcus sp.
TGAAGATGTTGCAGTTCTGGTAGATCTCGACCAGTGCGGTGCCCTTGTGCTCCGCGGCCTGCCGCAGCACGTCGGTGAGGCCCTTGCGGTCGGAGTCCATGGCCCGCCCGACGAACGTGGCGTCGGCGCCCAGTGCCAGCGACAGCGGGTTGAACGGGTGGTCCAGCGAGCCCATCGGGGTGGCCTTGGTGACCTTGCCGACCTCGGACGTCGGCGAGTACTGGCCCTTGGTGAGGCCGTAGATCCGGTTGTTGAACAGCAGGATCGTCATGTTCACGTTGCGGCGCAGGGCGTGGATCAGGTGGTTGCCGCCGATGGAGAGCGCGTCGCCGTCCCCGGTGACGACCCAGACCGACAGGTCCGGCCGCGACGCGGCCAGGCCCGTGGCGATCGCCGGGGCCCGCCCGTGGAGGGAGTGCATCCCGTAGGTGTTCATGTAGTACGGGAAGCGCGAGGAGCATCCGATGCCGGACACGATGACCATGTCCTCGCGGGCGATCCCGAGGCTGGGCAGGAAGCTCTGGACGGCGTTGAGGATGACGTAGTCACCGCAGCCGGGGCACCAGCGCACCTCCTGGTCGGTCTTGAAGTCCTTGGCCTTCAGCTCGGTCTGCTTGGCGCCGTTCGCCTCGATCGATCTCGCGATCGCTGCGTCGATCGGACTGGGGCCCTCAGGCATGCCGAGGTCGTGCACATGAGGAGGCGTCGCGGTCACAGGAGTTCTCCGTTCGCGGGGACGGCCGTCCGGTCGATGACCTCTTGGATCACCGCGGCGAGCTCGGCGGCCCGGAAGGGCAGGCCGCGGACCTGGGTGTGGCTCTCGACGTCGACCAGGTACTTGGCGCGCAGCAGCATCGACAGCTGGCCGAGGTTCATCTCGGGGCAGATCACCCGGTCGTAGCGCCGCAGGATGTCGCCGAGGTCGTTGGGCATCGGGTTCAGGTGGCGCAGGTGGATCTGTGCGATGGAGCGGCCCGAGCGGCGGATCCGCCGGCAGGCGGCGCCGATCGGCCCGTACGTGGAGCCCCAGCCGATGACGGCCACCGTCGCGTCGCCGTCCGGGTCGTCGACCTCGGTGGGCGGCAGGCTGTTGGCGATGCCGTCGATCTTCGCCTGCCGGGTGCGGGTCATGAAGTCGTGGTTGGCCGGGTCGTAGGAGATGTTGCCCGTCCGATCGGCCTTCTCCAGCCCGCCGATGCGGTGCTGGAGCCCGGCGGTGCCGGGGACGGCCCACGGGCGCGCGAGGGTCTCCGGGTCGCGGAGGTAGGGGAGGAAGACTCCCTCTTCCCCGTCCTCGGCCCGTCCGTTGGGCTCGCTGGCGAACTCCACCCGGAGGTCGGGCAGGTCGTCGACGTTCGGCACGGCCCAGGGTTCGGCACCGTTGGCCAGATAGCCGTCGGACAGCAGGATCACCGGCGTCCGGTACGTCAGCGCGATGCGGGTTGCCTCGAGGGCGGCGTCGAAGCAGTCGCCGGGGGAGCGCGGCGCGATCACCGGGACCGGTGCCTCGCCGTTGCGGCCGAACATGGCCTGCAGGAGGTCCGACTGCTCGGTCTTGGTGGGCAGGCCCGTGGACGGCCCACCGCGCTGCACGTCGACGATGACCAGCGGAAGCTCGGTCATCACGGCGAGGCCGATGGTCTCGGCCTTGAGCGCGACGCCCGGCCCGGACGTCGTCGTCACGCCCAGAGCGCCTCCGAAGGCGGCGCCGAGGGCGGCACCGATGCCGGCGATCTCGTCCTCGGCCTGGAAGGTCCGGACGTTGAACGACTTGTGCTTGGACAGCTCGTGCAGGATGTCCGACGCCGGGGTGATCGGGTACGCGCCGAGGAAGAGCGGCAGGCCGGAGCGCTGGCCGGCGGCGACGAGCCCGAGGGCGAGCGCCTGGTTGCCGGAGATGTTGCGGTAGCGGCCCGGCGCCATCGGGGCCGGCTTGATCTCGTAGGAGACCGCGAACGCCTCGGTCGTCTCCCCGTAGTTGTAGCCGGCACGGAAGGCGGCGATGTTCGCCGCAGCGATCTCGGGCTTGCGGCGGAACTGGCGCTCCAGGAAGCGGATCGTGCCCTCCGTCGGGCGGTGGTACATCCAGGACAGCAGCCCGAGCGTGAACATGTTCTTGGACCGCTCGGCCTCCTTCTTGCCGAGGCCGGAGTCCTTGAGCGCGTCGGTCGTCATGCTGGTGAGCGGCACGGAGACCAGCTGCCAGCCCTCCAGCGAGCCGTCCTCGAGCGGGTTGGTCGCGTAACCGACCTTGGCCAGGTTCCGGGGGCTGAACTCGTCGGAGTCGGCGATCAGCAGGCCGCCACCGGGCAGGTCGGAGATGTTCGCCTTGAGCGCGGCCGGGTTCATCACGACCAGGACGTCCGGGGCATCGCCCGGCGTCATGATGTCGTGGTCGGCGAAGTGCAGCTGGAAGGAGCTGACGCCCGGCAGGGTCCCCGTTGGGGCCCGGATCTCGGCGGGGAAGTTGGGCAGCGTCGACAGGTCGTTGCCGAAGCTGGCCGTCTCGCTGGTGAAGCGGTTGCCGGTCAGCTGCATGCCGTCGCCGGAGTCACCGGCGAGCCGGATGACGACGCGATCGAGCGCGACGACGCTCTTGACGAAGCCGCCGGGGGCGGAGCTGGGCGGGTTGATGCCAGTCATCAGTGGTGTACCTCCACCGGCTGAGGTTACGTGCGTGTGTCCGCGGCCGGGTTGTGGCTCCGGACACGATGATCTCCGTGGCCAGCAACCGTCCGTCCTCGGTCCTCATTCCGCCGGGGCGAGGGGTTCCGCTCCTGGAGGGAACGGCCACCCGCACGGTGGCGTTGGACCGGTCGTGCAGCGCTGGAACAACGGACTGAAGACCGCCCTGCTCCTCGGGCTCATGGGCGGCCTGATCCTGGCCGCGGGAGCGCTGATCGGCGGCCGGGGTGGCTTGTTCATCGCCCTGATCATCGCGCTCGGCGTGAACGGCTACGCCTACTTCAACTCCGACAAGCTGGCCTTGCGGGCGATGCGTGCCTTCCCCGTCACCGAGACCCAGGCCCCGCAGCTGTACGCGATCGTCCGGGAACTGGCGACCGAGGCCCGGCAGCCCATGCCCCGGCTCTACGTGAGCCCCACCGACCAGCCCAACGCCTTCGCGACCGGGCGCAACCCGCGCAACGCGGCGGTGTGTGTCACGCAGGGCCTTCTCGAGCTGCTCGACCGCCGCGAACTGCGGGCCGTGCTTGCCCACGAGCTCTCGCACGTCTACAACCGCGACATCCTCATCAGCTCGGTCGCCGGCGCCATGGCCACGCTCATCACCTACCTGGCGCACATGGCGATGTTCGCCTCGCTGTTCGGTGGCCGCTCCGACGACGACCGCGGCGGCGGCAACGCCTTCGGTGGGTTGCTGCTGATGTTGCTCGGCCCGATCGCGGCAGGGCTGATCCAGATGGCGGTCAGCCGCAGCCGCGAGTTCCAGGCCGATGCGACCGGCGCGCAGCTCACCGACGATCCCCTCGCCCTGGCCAGCGCGCTGCGCAAGATCGAGCGCGGCACCGCGGCGCGGCCGCTGCCGCAGGACGAGCGGCTGGTCACCCAGAGCCACCTGATGATCGCCAACCCGTTCCGGCCGCAGGGGCTGGCGTCGCTGTTCTCCACCCATCCCCCGATGGAGGAGCGGATCGCTCGGCTCGAGGGCATGGCCCGCCAGCTCGGACAGCGCTGACCGGGCGCTCCGCAGCGGGCTCAGCGGTAGTTGTCGAACTGCACCGCGATGTCGAGGTCGGCACCGCGGAGCAGCTGCTGCACCGCCTGCAGGTCGTCGCGCTTCTTGCCGCTGACCCGCAGCTGATCGCCCTGGATCTGCGCCTGGACGCCCTTGGGGCCCTCGTCGCGGATGAGCTTGGCGATCTTCTTGGCGGTGTCCGACTCGATGCCCTGCTTGATCCGGGCGGAGATCTTGTAGACCTTGCCGGAGGACTGCGGCTCGTCGGCGTCGAGGGCCTTGAGGGAGATTCCGCGCTTGATGAGCTTCTCCTTGAAGACCTCCAACGCCGCGACGACCCGCTCCTCGGTGTCGGCCTGGAGTGCGACACCGTCCTCGCCGGCCCACACGATGGTGGCGTTGACGCCGCGGAAGTCGAACCGCTGCGACAGCTCCTTGCCCGCCTGGTTGAGGGCGTTGTCGATCTCCTGCCGGTCGGCCTTGCTCACGACGTCGAAGGACGCGTCTGCCATGGCTCATCCCTTTCGCTGCGCGAGGCGTCCCCCGGGGTTCCGGGAACGCCGTCCACCGTTCTTGTACTCTTCTCCGGTACCACCGCACGGCGGGTTGCCCGAGTGGCCAATGGGAGCGGACTGTAAATCCGTCGGCTTAGCCTACGAAGGTTCGAA
>JAOPUS010000418.1 GCA_025963345.1 Blastococcus sp.
TGCGTTACGGCACCGACGACGACCTCCCACCCCCGACCGCCGACCGGCCACCCGCAGCCACCGCCACGACGACAGCCACCAGGCCGCTGGGGATCCTCGACCAGCTCCGCCGCTGGCCACCGCCACCGCCCGACTCGGGCAGCGACCCAGCGCCGTTCTGAGCGCCACCGGCGGACCGGCCTTGGAGACGCGCGCAGCAGGTCGGGCACGATGACGGCGTGACCTCACTGGCCGGCGAAGCGCTGCGGCAGCGCTGGATCGAAGCCGTGGTCGAGGAGGGCGAGCGCTTCGGGACCACAGCCCAGCAGCTGACATCCGGGCTGACCCCCGTCAGCGGCGGCTTCGACGTTCCGGTCCCCTGGGTCCCGGAGTGGCGCTCCCGCGACCTCATCGGGCATCTCGGCACCGTCCACCGGTGGGCCACAGCGATCCTCCGGGCAGGCACCACCGAACCGCCGCCACCCGAGGCGACGCACACACCGCCGGCGGACATCAACCTGCTCGACTGGTACGAGATCGGGCTCGTCGAGCTCGTCGCCATCCTCCGGACCACGCCCCCGGACGCACCGGCCTGGCACATGAGCCCGGCCGCCGACAAGGTCGCCGCTTCCTGGGCCCGCCGGCAGGCACACGAACTCGTCGTCCACCGGATGGACCTCGAGGCCGCGGCCGATGTCCCGCACGCGCCCGTCGAGCCCGTGCTCGCGGAGGACGCCGTCGACGAACTGCTGAGCGTCATCGTGCCGCGCTGGGCGCACACCGAACCGCTCGTCAGCGCGGACGCCACGGTCGCGGTCACCTGCACCGACACGGCCCGCGCCTGGTCGGTGAGCGTCGTTCGCGGCGCGGTCACCGTGGAAGCGAACCGGTCCGGCACGGAGGACGCCCACGTGCACGGCCCGGCGACCCACCTGCTGCTCCACCTGTGGGGCCGGCCGGCAGACGTCGTGGTCGAGGGCGATCCCGCGGCCGAAGCCCTGCTGCGGGGCAGGTGAGGATGGCCCGGCAGATGGATCTCCCGCCCGGGCCCACAGCCGTCGCCGGCGGCACCGCCGAACTGCTCGCCGACGCCGACCGCGACGGCTCCTGGATGCTGCTGGTGAACGACACCCCGCAGTCGCACGTCGACCTCGAGGACCCGACGCACCTGGAGTTCGAGTACGTCCGTCGGATCGGGCACGTCCTCGACCTGGCCGGGGAGCCCGGCGCCGCACTCGACCTCGTCCACCTCGGCGGCGGGGCCCTCACCCTCCCCCGCTACGTCGCGGTGACCCGGCCGGGGTCGCGGCAACGCGTGGTGGAGATCGACCAGCCGCTCACCGACCTGGTCCGCGAGCACCTGCCACTGCCGCGCGGCGCCCGGATCCGGGTCCGCGCCGACGACGCCCGCGTCGGCCTGGCCGCCCTGCACCCGGCGAGCGCCGACGTCGTGGTCTGTGACGTGTTCGCCGGCGCCCGCACCCCGGGCCACCTCACGAGCGCCGAGTTCGCCGCCGACGTCCACCGGGTCCTGCGGCCGGGCGGTGTCTATGCGGCGAACGTGGCCGACGGCCCACCCCTGCGGTTCGCCCGCGGGCAGGTCGCCACCCTGCGCTCGCTCTTCCGGCACGTCTGCCTGCTCGCCGAGCCGGGCACGCTGCGCGGCCGACGGTTCGGCAACCTGGTCGCGGTGGCGTCCGACGCCGAACTGCCGATCGAGGACTTCCTTCGCCGCTGCGCCCGCGACCCGATGCCCGCCCGCGTGGTGTACGACCAGGAGCTCGACCGCTTCGCCGGGACCGCGCTCCCTGTCCACGACGCCGAGGCGGTCGCGTCACCCGAGCCGCCGGAGGGCGTCTTCAGCCGATGAGTGCCGCGTCGAACGCGGCGAGGGACTCGTCCGAGAAGAGCACGAACCGGACCTCCTGCACGTGCTCGACCGACGAGCCCCGAACACCGGCCACCGCCTGACGAGCCGCGTCCTCGACCGGCCAGCCGTACACCCCTGCGGAGATCGCCGGGAACGCCACACTGCGCGCGCCCAACCCGTCGGCCACCCGCAGGCTCTCGCTGTAGCAGGACCGCAGGACGGCCGAGTGGTCCCGCGAGGCCGACCAGATCGGCCCGGCCGTGTGCACCACCCAGCGCGCAGGAAGCCGGCCGCCCGTCGTCGCGACCGCCTGTCCGCGGGGCAACCGGCGATCCGGCAACTGCGCGACGATCGCCCGGCACTCCGCGAGGAGCGCGGGCCCCGCGGCCCGGTGGATCGCTCCGTCCACGCCCCCGCCGCCGAGCAGTCCCGGGTTCGCGGCATTCACGATCACGTCGACGTCGGCCTGCGTGATGTCCCCGCGCACGGCCCGCAGATCCATGTCCCGACCGTAGGGTCTACGGGCATGACCGTGCCCGCTCCCCGGCTCCGCCGGGACACCCGGAACAAGATGATCGCCGGCGTCTGCGCGGGGATCGCCCGCCGCTACGGCCTGCCGGTCACCGGCCTGCGCGTTGCGTTCGTGCTCTCCTGCATCCTGCCCGGCCCGCAGTTCATCGCCTACCTGCTGCTCTGGCTGCTGATCCCGGCCGACTGACGGCCGGCGCGGTTCAACGGACCAGCACCTCAGCGGGCATCGGTCACCATTTGTTTCCGCTGTTGCCGCGCCGCAATCCGCGCACGGCGGGGCGCACGTCGACCAAGTACACGATCGCGGCGATGACGGCGGGCAGGCCGAGGAACGTCATCGGGTTCTGCTGCCAGAAGATGATCAGCGCCGCGAGCCCGGTGATCGCGGCCCAGCCCGGCTTGGTGAGCTTCCCCGCCGCGACGAACCCGGCGGCCGGGCGGACGAGTGCGTCCACGAAGGCCCAGAGGGTCAGCGCCTGAGCGCCCACGTACAGGGCGAGCAACAGCAACCCGTCGAACGACGCCATACCGCGAGCGTACCCGCCGGAGGGCCCGGATCCGGCACCCCGGCAGTGGTCCGGCCCCCTACGAGGGAGCTTGGAGCAGAACAAGGCCCCGGAGCGCTGGTGCAGCTCCGGGGCCCTGGTCAGGGTCTGATGTCGGACGACAGTCCGACGTCAGAGGTCAGTTCTTCTTCGCGGGGACCGCGGTCGGGTTCGCCGGCTTGGCGGTCCGGGCGCGGGTCACGCGGGCCGACGTCGCCTTGGCGGGCGAGGACTTGCGCGCAGCCGGCGTGCTCTTCTTGGCCGGGGTGGCCTTGGGCGTGGTGGCCGCGACCGGCTTGGCGGCCGAATCCGGGGCCTCGACGACCTTCTCGGCGCTCGCCTTGGCGGTCTCGGCGGCGTCCTCGACCTTGTCCTCGGCCTTGGCCGCGACCTTGGTCGCCCGGGCGGCGGTCTTCTGCGCCACCGAGGTCACCTCGTTGGAGGCGTCGACCACCTTCTCGGCGGTCTCCTCGAGCACGTCCTCGAGGGTGTCCTCGACAGCGTCGACGGCCCGCTCGGCGCGGCGCACGACCCGGCGGAAACCGGGCTGCTGACGCAGCTCCTCGACGACCTCGGCACCGTGTTCGGCAAGCTTCTCCACGGCCGCGACGGCCTGGGTACGGGCGGTCTCGACCAGGCCTGCCACGGTGCTGCGCAGCGCCTCGGGACGGACGGCGACAGCGAGCTGGTGGGCCGTGGTGCGCGCGGTACCGGCAGCCTCGGCGGCCCGGGCGCGGGCCTCCTTGACGGCCAGGTCCGCCTGGACCTGCGCCTCGCCCGGCAGCGCCTCGGCCTTCGAGCGGAACTGCGCGACGACGGTCTTGGCGCGCTCGACGGCCAGGTCACCGGCACCGACGACGGCCAGGAGCGGGGTCTTGGCCTGCTCGGCGATCGACCGGGTCTGTGCCACGGCGAGGTCGCTGTACTGCTTCACGGTCTGAGGGGGGGTCATGCTGACTCCTTGGAAGGGCGGTCAGTGGACGTGGGGGGTGCGGGCGGGACGTTCTGGGTGGCGGCCTGGGAAGACGCCCGGTGCTCACGGACGTAGGTCTCGTAGAGCTCCAACAGGACTGCCTTGTGTCGCTCGGACAGGGCGCTGTCCGAGCGGATCGCCGCCACGGTGTCCGGATTCCCGGAACGCCGGTCGAGGATCCCTGCCTGCTCGTAGAGCGATTCGGCTGAGATCTTCAGGCCCCGGGCGATCGACGCGAGAATCTCCGCTGACGGCTTGCGAAGGCCCCGCTCCACCTGGGACAGGTAGGGGTTGCTGACGCCGGCCGTGCGGGCCAGCTCTCGCAGCGAGACACGCGCGGCATTGCGCTGCTCACGAATGAAGTCACCCACCTGCGAGCTGACGGCCGCAACGCCGGGGGCGTCGGCAACCGACTCCGCCACGTTGCTGGCGACCCGGTCCACCTTCTCGCGGACCGTCGTCACCTGCTCGCGGACGAACTCACTCGGTGTCTGCACAGGTACGACCGTAGACCCGGGTGCTAGCTATTGCAAGCGGACGAGCTAGCAGATCGCAGTGAAGCGGGTCACGAAAAGTCCAGGTCAGGCAGCCAGGAGGTCGCCCGGTCGCACCTCACCGACCACACCGTCCCCACCGGAGACCGGGATCAGCAACCACGGTGCAAGCACGTCGGCGGGCACCCCGAGCCGGCGCAGCGCTGCACTCAGCGCAGGCGTGCGGCCCCGCTCGCCGCCGTCGTCCAGCTTCAGCGCGACCGCGCCACGCCCGGGCACCGCAGCGACGTGCACACCATCGGCACCGCCCTTCACCAGCAGTCCCGGCACGGCCCGCATCAGGTCGGTGTCCTCACGACCGGTGCCCGCCACGAACCAGGGCTCCGCGCGCATGGCGTCGGCGACCGCTCTCTCGCGGCTGCCCTCCGGCGCCTGGACCAGCGACAGCACACCCCGGGCCAGACCGGTCACCGACAACGCGTGCTGCGGCGCACCGCATCCGTCGACGGCGACCGCCGTCACCGCTTCCCCCGCCGCCTCGGCCAGCCGCGCCTCGATGGCCTGCTGCAGCGGGTGGTCGCGCGCGAGGTAGCCGACGGTCGGCCAGCCGGCCGCGACGCACGCCGCGAGCATCGCCGAGTGCTTGCCCGAGCAGTTCATCGCCAGCCGGTCGGGCGCCCGGCCGGATGCGAGCCAGAGCCCCCGGGTCAGCTCGTGCTGCGGCAGCGCCACCGGGCAGCCGAGGTCGTCGGGACCGAGTCCGGCGGCGGCCAGCATCGCGGCCGCCAGCTCCCGGTGGCCGTCCTCACCGTTGTGCGAGCCCGCGCCGATCGCCAACTCGGCCTGCGAACGCGGAGCCCAGCCGGCCGCCAGCAGCGCCGTCGCCTGCACCGGCTTGTTCGACGACCTCGGCAGGATCGGCCGGTCCACCGCACCCGCGCCGAACGACACGGCACCGTCGGCGTCCAGCACCACCAGGGAGCCCCGGTGCACCGACTCCAGGAACCCCGACCGCTCGACCTCGACCAGGACGGGATTCTCCGGCCAGCTGCCTGCCTGGCCTCCCTGCAGGGACCCGCCCGGCCGGCCTGCCTGCAGGGACCCGTCGCGAGCCTGCGAGTGACGGGGGGCAGGCAGGTCCTTCTTCAGTGCCGGCCCTCGTCGGCCAGCAGTGCCGCGACGTCGGCCTCACCGTCGCGGTAGCGGCGGCCGAGTTCACCGGCGAGCCCGTCCATGACGTGCTGCACGCCGCGCCGGCGCTCGGACAGCCCGCTCTCGGCCTCCGCCAGCGCCCGGGCGGCCTTCTCCAGCTTGGCGTCGGTGAGGTCGGAGATGGCCGACAGATCGATCCCGCCGGTCAGCCCGTTGACCCAGGACTCGTACTCCTCCGGGGCGTGCGGCTGCACCGTCTGGTGCCGCCCCAGGCCGTGCGCCGGGCCCCGGCCCTTCTCCGACAGGATCTCCGGCAGCAGGTCGACCAGCGACCGGCCGTCGTGCTCGGACCGGCGCTGCAGCTCGCGGCGGACGATGTCCAGCCGCCCCTGCAGCAGCCGCCGGGTGTAGGAGAGGTTGACCTCTTGCTGCTCGGCCTCGCGGCGCAGCCGGCGCACCTCGCTCATCGACTGCGTCGTCGCGTTCTCGAGAAAGGCGGGGTCGAGGAGCGCGTCGACGGCGGCGCCCCCGGCCGGGCCAGCTTTGGGGCTCACTTGTTCTCCTCGCTAGCGCTCGTCGACGGCGTTCGCCGGGCTGCTGTGTCCTTTGGTGAGCTCGCGGGCTCGCTCACTTAACGGCCTCCATCGGCTTGATTCCCAAGAAGCTTCGGGCGTCGTCGGTACTCAGCGGCGGGCGCTGCGCGATGCGGGCCAGCCCGGCCGCACGGGCGACCAGCTGGGCGTTGTCGCGCACCGGCTCGCCCG
>JAOPUS010000420.1 GCA_025963345.1 Blastococcus sp.
CGAGGAGTGGGCCGCCCAGGTGCAGCAACTGCACGTCGTCGTCCTGCCGGAGCGCTACGGCACGCACTCGGTGGACGTGGAGATCGCCCGTGACGTGGGCACGCGGGTCGTCGCGCCGAGTTGCGGCTGGTTCGGCGACCAGTGGTCGGACGTGGTCACCTACGGCAACGACGAGGACGGCGGCCTGGACTCGGTGTCGCTCACAGCGGCCGTGTCGGCGGCGCTCACCCGGCCGATGCCGCGTCCGGCCGACCGGGTCTGGCGGGCCGAGCAGCAGGAGGCGATCCGGCGCGTGCACGCCGAGGTGTACGCCCAGGTCGCGGCCGATCGCCGGTGGGAGAGTGCGTGACTGTGTGGGCAGGGGCGGGGTCGAACCGCCGACCTCTCGCTTTTCAGGCGAGCGCTCGTACCGACTGAGCTACCTGCCCCCACCAGTGCCGTGACGAACACGGGCACCGGATGGCGACCCTGACGGGACTCGAACCCGCGACCTCCGCCGTGACAGGGCGGCGCGCTAACCAACTGCGCTACAGGGCCAAACTGTGGTGCGTTCGTGCGTGCCCCCAACGGGGTTCGAACCCGTGCTACCGCCTTGAAAGGGCGGCGTCCTGGACCACTAGACGATGGGGGCTCGTAGTTCGCCGGGGGCGGTAGAAAGAATACATGGCCCCGTGGCGCACTCCGGCCCGGGGGCCGAAGGCTGCGAAGCTACGTCGTGTGAGGACCCGCCCGCGTACCGTCGCCCCCCTGTTGCTGAGCCTGCTCACCGTGCCCGTAGTCCTGGCCGGATGCGGTGGCGGGGAGGCCGAGGAGCAGTCGTCCTCGGCGACGCACTCGGCGGCGGAGACCACGGCCGCGGCGGAGACCTTTGCCGACGGGGCCACGGCGGAGGACAGCGCCACGGATGTGCCCCCCTTCCCCGGGAACGCCGAGCCCGACACTGCCGACCCGTCGTCCGGGGCCTCAGTGACGGTGAGCGACATCCGCGTCGGCCGGCATGACGGCTTCGACCGGGTCGTGTTCGAGGTCGGCGGCACCGGCACACCCGGCTGGGACGTGCGGTACGTGGACACGGCGTCGTCCCAGGGCAGCGGTGAGGCCGTGGACGTCGCCGGAGACGCCGTGCTCCAGGTGACCCTGACCGGTGCCGGCTACCCCTACGCGACCGGCGTCGAGGAGTACTCCGCGTCGGGCCCGCTGTCCGCCGCGGGCACCGAGACGGTCACCGAGGTCGTCTTCGACGCCACGTTCGAAGGGACGACGGTGGCCTTCGTCGGTACCACCGAGCGGGCGCCGTTCCGGGTCTACCTGCTGGAGAACCCCGCTCGCGTGGTGCTCGAGGTGGCCAACCCGTCCTGAGCCGGGGGCTCAGCCGAGCGTGGCGGTGAGTTCGACAGCGTCGTCGGTGACGCTGGTGCACGTGATCGACAGCGGTCCGGCGCTGACGCTCTCGCCCTCCCCGCAGGAGACGCTCGCCCCCGCCACACCGAGCGTCGCGCGGCCGTCCTGCGTGCCGGCGAACTCCAGCTTCGTGCCGAGAATCTCGGCCTCGGCGCCGGCGCCGGAGAGCGTGGCCGTGCAGGAGCTCGGCGAGCAGGACACGTTGTCCGAGCTGAACGAGCAACCGGTCAGCGGGAGCAGGGCCAGTGCGCCGGTGAGCAGACCGGCGGAGATCCGGGCTGCGCGGGGCTTCGGCGTCGAGGACATGGCGCGAGCCTAGGGTGCCGTCATCGTCGGGTCGGGGACGTCGGGCTCATCCGGTGGGAGAGGCCGGGGTGCCGTCGGCGGGGGTGTCCGTACTGCCCGCCGGACCGCCGGACGTGTCCTCCGCCAGCGGGACGACGGTGCGCTGGATGGTCACCTCGGTCTCCCCGAGCCCCCCGAGCGTGATCTCGTCGTAGGCGCGCAACGCGCCGGTGCCGGCGTCCAGGTAGAGAACCGTGCAGGTCAGCGGCTGGGGGTAGTCACCCTGCAGGCCGCGCAGTCCGGCGCCACCGGTGGATCCCTCGACCATCAGCCGCGTCCCCTTGTCCAGCACGGACACGGCGCGCTTGTGCGTGTGCCCGGCCAGGACGAGGGGGACGGCGCCGTCCAGCGGCGCGGCCTGTTTCGGGTCGTGGACCAGCGCGACGGCCGGAGCGGCCGGGAGGGTGTCGACGAAGTCCGTGAGCTTCTGCCCCGACTGCGTGAGGACGTCGGTGCCGGCGGTGTCGTCCCCGGTGCTCTTGTCCGGGGTGAAGAGCGGGTCCGGCGTCCCGACGATCTCGATGCCCGCGATGGTCACGGCTGAGTCGTCGAGGACGGTGGCGTTGGGCTGGGCGGCGATCAGGGCTGCCGTCGTGCCGGAGTCGTGGTTGCCGCGGATGTAGACGTACGGGACGCCGAGCTGCCCCACCGAGCCGATCAGCTGGTTCTCCGGCGTGCTGCCCCAGTCGGTGATGTCGCCGGTGTCGAGGACGCCGTCGACCTTGAACTGGTCCACGACCTGGCGCATCAGGTCGAATCCGGCCGGGTTCAGGTGCAGGTCGGACACGTGCAGCAGGGCGACGGTCTGGTCGGTCCCACCGGGCGCCGGGAGCGCGGAGATCGTCGAGTAGAGCGTGCCGACGTTGGCGACCAGGTCCTCCAGGGAGGCGCGGTAGGCGTCGAAGCGGGCGACGATGTCCTCGGCGCTGCCGATCAGGCTGTTGGCGTTGACGAGCAACCCGGTGTACGTGGGCTGGGAGAGGGCCTCAGGGCGCCAGGTGGCCGCGCCCAGCCCGGCTGTCCCCAGCAGCAGGACCGTGGTGAGGCCGGCGGCGATGACCGATTCACGGCGTCGGCGCAGCACGATCAGCGAGGTGAGGGCCGCCCCGGCGATCGCGACGCCGGCGGTGGTCCAGGCCAGCCGCACCACCGCGGCGCGCAGGTCGTCGCTCACCTGGTTCACGACTCCGGCCAGCCGCACGGGGTCGGTCGCCAGCGCCTGGGCGCGCCCCTGGTCGACCCGTTGGAGCGCGATGTCCAGGCGCAGCGGACCGTCGTAGACGTCCACGTTCAGGTCCCCGAGCGGCGGGATGGCGACGGCGGCGCCGCCACCCGCGGGCCGGAAGGCGAGTGTCGCGTCGAAGGGGCCGATCGGCGCCGAGATCCGGCCGAACAGCAGGACGGCGATGACGGCGCCGGTCAGGGCGACGGCCACGCGGAGGGACCAGCGACCGGCCACCCGCGCCCTGTTCGGCCAGCGGGGCGGCGGAGCAGTGATCGACTCGGTGCCGGGGGTTCCGGCCTCGCTCGGCTCGCTCACCCCCATCACGCTATCGAGCGGCGGGGAGTCCCGTCGGGCGGAAGATCCAGCGCAGCGCCACGAATCGCATGAGGCCGATCGCAGCGGTGACCGCGGCGACCAGGGTGATCTGCAGGAGCATGTGCGCCGAACCGACCGAGGAGTTCAGCCAGCCGAGGGCCAGGCTCGTCGCGAGCAGCCCGAAGAGGGCGACGGCGCCGGCCTCGACCTGCGCGTTGATCCAGGTCACCCGCTCCTCGGCGCGGAAGGTGAGCCGGCGGTGCATCTCGTTGGCGAGGATCGAGGAGGCGACGGTGGCGATCAGGTGGGCCGGGAGGTATCCGAGGGCGCCCAGGCTGATGTAGAGCAGGCCGTAGGCGGCGGTCGAGGCGCCACCCACGAGGACGAACCGGGCGAACTGTGCGAAGGCGTCGTCCCGTCGCAGCCGCGCCTGGAACAGCGCGACGCCGCGACGCAGGTGCCGCGCGTGCGACACGTCGCCCAAGAACTCGGCGGCCACCGGCCGGTAGCGCAGCAGGGACGGGCAGGTCACGCGGTTCCTCTCGAAGAAATGGTGAGCAGGGTCAAGGCTCCTCTTCCGCCCTAACCGTTGTCACCAGAGAACATGCCCGGTCACCCTGACAGGGCCCCGTGTCATTGATCACCATCGGCGTGCCCTGTTCGCTCCGGAAGGGCGTCGACGCCGTGACCTGGGGGTAGGGGTGTGGCCATGAGCCTCATGGGGATCCTCGACCGGGTGGGCGACTCGCCCGCGTTCGACAAGGTCATCGAACCGGTCCGGCGTGCGGTCCAGGGGGCGTTGCGGCCGCAGGCGGTGAACGACTTCCTGCACGGGACGTGGCTGGGGCATCCGCTGCACCCGGTATTGGTGCACGTGCCCGTGGGCAGTTGGGTGTCCGCCGGGCTGCTGGACCTGATCCCGCCGCTGCGGCCCGCCGCCACCGTGCTCATCGGTGCCGGCGTCGCGGGTGCGGTGCCTGCATCGCTGGCCGGCGCGGCCGACTGGGCGGAGGCGGATATCGGCGTCCGGCGGCTGGGGGCGCTGCACGCCGCCGCCAACACCGCGGCGCTCGGGCTGTACGTCGGCTCCCTGATGGCGCGGGGCAGGGGGCGCGGCTCGCTGGGCCGGGTGCTCGCCTACGCAGGGCTCGGCGTCGCAGGGGGGTCCGCGGCGATCGGGGGGCACATGTCCTACGCGCAGTCGGCCGGGGTCTCGCACTCGGCGAGCGCGGCACGGGCGCTCATTCCCGAGTGGATCGACCTCGGCCCGCTCGACGATCTGCCCGAGGGGCGCCCGGCCCTTCGGACGGGCAGGGGGCGCAGCGCCGCCGTCCCGGTGGCCGCCGTCCGCCGTGGCGCACGGGTGGATGTCTTCGTCGCGGCCTGCTCCCACCTGGCGGGACCGCTGGACGAGGGAACCGTGGAGGACGTCCGCGGCGCGCAGTGCCTGGTCTGCCCTCGGCACGGGTCCGCGTTCGACCTCGGGACGGGCCAGCCGCGCCGGGGCCCGTCGGCGAACGCCCAGGAGAAGCTCGAGGTGCGCATGGAGGCGGGGCGGGTGATGGCCCGGCTGGCCGGGCGCCATGGGTAGATCGGCGCCATCGGTGGAAAAGAAGCCGGCCCGGCCGCCCCGGGGGGAACGGGTCAGCCGGGCCGGGGTCGTTACCCGCCGTGCGCTCGCGCGCCGGGCGGACGATTCCGCGGCCGGGTGGCAGGGCGACATCGCCCGGCCACCCGACCGGAGCGGTGATGACGGTACGTAATCAGCGACTACCCGCGGCATCCCCTGATCGGGTGGAAGACGCCCGAACTCGGTGACTCAACGCACATCCCTCGTGGTTCGGTTCCCGAGGCGATCGGGCACCCTCCGGTGGTGTTCTTCCTCTTCTCGAGCCGGCTCGGCTGCCTGGGCTCCTTGGCGGTCTCCGCCGTCCTGACCCTGCTGCTGCTCCTGGTGTTCGACGTCCTGTGACGCCTGCAGGTGGTCCGGGAGACCCGGCCGCGCCGGGCCGCTGGCGGATGCAGAAACCCGCTGTGATGCGCTTGTCCGCTACCAGCGATCCCAGTGCACGACCTCGTCGAAGGGCCGACGATCCGGCCTGATGATCGGCCGCAGCGGGCGGTCGGCCGGGTAGCCGAGACCGATCAGGTAGACGGCGAAGTAGCCGTCGGGGAACCCCAGTACGCGCTGCGCCTGCTCTTGGTCGGCCACGGCCGAGTGGCCGGATCCGATGCCGAGGTCGGCCGCCGTCACCATCATGTTCGCTGTTGCCTGACCGAAGTCGTACTGCAGCCAGTCGCGATGTCGCTCGTCCTCCGGCTTTCTGCCCACGAGGGCGATGGTCGCCGCTGACTGGGCGATGTGTCGTCCGCCTTGCTCCCAGGCCTTCGCCAGCTCGACGAGCTGCTCGCGGTCGGACACGACAACGAAGTTCCACGGCTGCCAGTTCGACGACGACGGGGCTCGCCTCCCTGCCTCGAGGATGCGCTCGAGGTCGTCGCGGGCGATCAGCTGGTCGGTGTACTGGCGCACATTGCGGCGCGCCCGGATGGCATCCCACGTCTCCATGCCAGCGTTGTAGCGGCTCTCGAACGTCGTGTCTGCAGCCCTACGCCGCTGATCGCCTGTCCGCCGGGCCCAGTGCTCTCCGACAGCGTGCGCCGTGACCGCGTGGTCACCGGGGATCATCCCGACGTCGATGCCGGCGTGCGCGGCGGCCCGCCCGGTCTGACGGCAGCCTGGTGTCGTAGGCGCCATCCCCGGTCGACCAGGCAGCGCACTCAGCGGGAGACGGAGGGCTCCGGCGGTAGCCTCGCACCGGGCCGCGAGGCCTCCTGATCTCTCGTGCGTTGTTTCGTGCGTTGTCTGGAGGGTTCTCTGCACCCACCGGGCCTCTAGCTCAATTGGCAGAGCAGCGGACTTTTAATCCGCGGGTTGAGGGTTCGATCCCCTCGGGGCCCACCCCCGTTGACCTGCGCATTGCCGTCTCGAAGAGCGGGCCGAGACGGTCAGTCTCGGCGTACTGAAGGAAGGTCGCGACCTCGACGGCGGACCACGGCTGGACCTCGGGACGGGGGCCGTTCAGGGGCGTGACGTTGCTGGCCACGTTGAAGGGCAGGCGGCGGGTCTTCACCCCATAGCTGAGTGCTGACCTGAGGGTCGCGAGGATGCGGCGGACGGTCACTGGACCGCGGCCCCCGGTCAGCGCGTCGACTAAAGGGCGACCTCAGGGGGCAGCCAGGCTAAGCCTCCGGCGGCGGGTCGGCCAGCAGGCGGACCCTCGCCATCTGCTCCTGGGTCAGCTCGCAGTCCCTTGTGCAGTCGACTTCGGTCACCGTCTGGTCTGTCCATCCGACAGCCGCCCGGGCACCACAGTTGGGACAACGCTCCCAGGTCACCTGCTCGCTCATGGCCGCCCCCGTCGCCGTCGCGCCCGAGACGGCTTCCACAGTGACGTGGTGACGCCTCGGCACGGCCAGGCTACGGAGAGTGGGCCGCAACCGCAGAAGGAAGCGGCAGGATC